>CADAJM010000021.1 GCA_902788245.1 uncultured Eubacteriales bacterium
CTCTTGCATTAAGATTAGACATACACGCAAAACAGATAGGAGAACAAAGTGAAGATAGGGTACCAGGGAGTAAGAGGCGCGTTCAGCGAAGCGGCCATTAAACTGTACTACGAAACCGAGAATATTAAAGATGCGGACTATGAGCCGATAGGATACGGCGACTTCATCAAGATGCTGCAAGACGTCGATTCGGGAGAACTGGACTGCGCGTTCTTTCCGGTCGAAAATACCACGACGGGGATAATCGCGAGGACTTATGACTATTTCCAGTATTATAATGTATATGCTGTCGGAGAAGTGGTCGAGCCCATAGTTCAGAACCTGATAGTAAATCCGGGTACGAAACTTGAGGATATAAAAAACGTGTACAGCCATCCGGAAGCGCTTTCGCAGTGCAGCATGCTTTTCAGAAAGCACGAGCATATGAAGTCGGTCGTGTTTGAGGATACGGCTCTGGCGGTAGAACACGTGAAAAGCCGCGAGAGGAGCGACGAAGCAGCAATAGCGAGCGCTCTTGCTGCGGAGATTAACGATATGGAGATCCTGATACCGGGCGTTCAGGACAGAAATAACAATATGACGCGCTTCCTTATCATCAGCAATAAAGAGGAATACTCCGATGATGCGGATAAGGTGAGCATATATTTCGTAACAAGGCACGTTCCGGGAGCGCTGTATAACGCACTCGGGGTATTTGCGGCACTCGGGATCAACGTTGTGAAACTCGAGAGCCGCCCTATAGTCGGCAAAGTCTTCGAGTATTGCTTCTATCTGGACTTCGAGGGCAATCTCAAAGATCCGGATGTGGCGGAGGCTCTGAGGCGACTGAAATACGACTGCCTGGAGCTCCTGGTGCTCGGCAACTACAAATCATCACCATTGGCACTATAGAAATGAAAAAGATAGAAGTAAATACAAAGGAAAGAAAATATACGATTCATCTCGGATGCGGAGCGCTTAATGAAGCGGCTGCTGTTGTTGATGAACTTTGCAAAAGCAAAAGCGTATTCATCATCACAGACAGCGGAGTGCCGGAGAGATGGGTGGATGCGCTCGCAGAGCAGCTCGGCAAGCCTCCTGTGTTTGTATTTGAACAGGGAGAAGCGAGCAAGAACATCGAGATTTATGGCGAGATACTCGCGTGGCTTGCAGAGCAAAAAGCCACGAGGAAGAGCCTCGTAGTCGCGCTCGGCGGAGGAGTCACCGGAGACATGGCCGGATTTGCCGCAGCGACATATATGAGAGGAATAGAATATGTAAATATACCGACCACGAGCCTGTCGCAGATAGATTCGAGCGTGGGCGGAAAGACCGCCATAGACCACGGAGGGATTAAGAATATAGTCGGGGCATTTCATCAGCCGTCTGCAGTGATAGTCGATCCGGAAGTCCTGGGTACACTGAGCGAAAGGGAGAGAAACAACGGACTTGTAGAAGCGGTGAAGGCAGGCCTCATAGGAGATGGCGAATTGTTCGAACTTTTCGAGCATGACGACTATATGGACCATATAGAAGAGATAATAGAGAGGGCGCTGCTCGTTAAAAAGCGCATAGTCGAAGAGGACGAGCACGAGAGCAATCTGAGGAAGGTGCTCAACTTCGGGCATACATTCGGACACGCATACGAGAGCTATTTCGGAGGCAGATATCTGCACGGCGAGTGCGTGGCCATGGACATGATGACGGTGACAGAGGATGAAGAGAAAAAGACGAGGCTCTCGGCGGTACTTAGGAGGCTCGGACTTCCGGAGACGCCTGAGGAGGAGGCGGACAGCGAGAAACTGGCCAATCTCATAATGAACGACAAAAAGTCGGGTAGAGGCAGCGTGGATCTGGTGCGAGTCAGGGAGATAGGAACTGCCGTCATAGAGACTACAGGGATGGAAGAGATAAGGAAAATGCTGAAATAAGGAGCAGCGGAGATGAGCAATACACTTGGAAAAGCCATAAAGCTTACCGTATTCGGTGAGTCGCACGGACCTTGCATAGGCGGAGTGCTGGACGGAATTCCGGCGGGACTGAAAATAGATATGGAATTTATCAAAGATGAACTCGAAAAGAGGAAGTCCATCTCTTCGATTTCGACTCCGCGCCGCGAGGACGATGAGCCTGTATTTATCAGCGGTATCAAGGACGGCTTTAGCGAGGGAACTCCTCTGGCCTTTACCATAGCAAACAAGGACGTAAAGTCCGGAGACTATGAAGAGATGAGCAGGCTCGCAAGGCCGAGTCATGCCGATTACAGCGCCGAAATGAAATATCTCGGATATCAGGATGCGAGAGGCGGCGGACATTTCTCGGGCAGGCTGACTGCCGTGATCGTGACCGCAGGAGCCATAATGAAAAAAGCGCTTGAGGATAAAGGCATAGTGGTTGCGAGCCATATAGATGAACTCGCCGGCGTCAAAGATACAGAGTTTGACTTTGCAAAAGCAGAGCAGGAAGCCTGCGCTTTGAAAGATAAGGCCTTTGCCTGCCTGAGCGATGAGGCGGCAGAAGCCATGATCGCAAAGGTAGAAGAGGCGAGAGCGGACGGAGACTCCGTGGGCGGTATCATAGAGACCGTAGTGCTCGGGCTCGAGCCGGGCATAGGAGAGCCTATGTTTGCATCTTTAGAGTCCGAACTTTCGGCGGCTCTTTTTTCCATCGGAGGAGTCAAAGGAGTTGAGTTCGGAAGGGGATTTGAGATCGCCCGCATGAGAGGAAGTGAAGCCAACGATGCATTCAGAGTGGAAGGCGGCGGGGTCGTCACTTCCACAAATAATAGCGGAGGAATCAACGGTGGGATCAGCAACGGCATGCCTGTAGTTTTCAGGACTGCTGTGAAACCTACGGCGTCAATCAGCAAGGAGCAGGAGACCGTGGACTTTAAGAACATGGAAAATGCTACGCTCAGCATAAAGGGCAGGCACGATCCTGCGATAGTTCACAGGGCAGTAGCCGTGGTGAACGCGGTAACGGCACTTACGGTGGCCGACCTCATTTGCAGGAGATACGGCTACATGTGGTTTGCCGACTGCGATGGAGAAGCGCATGAGTAAACTAAAGCTCGGACTTATAGGAAAACCACTCGGGCACAGTTGGTCGCCCGAGATACATAAATACCTCACGGGTGCGGACTACAAGCTGTGGGAAATCGATGAAGGAGAACTGCCCGGCTTCATGAAGAGGCGGGACTTTGACGGCATCAATGTGACCATACCGTACAAGGCGTCTGTCATCGAATATCTGGATGAAATCGATGAGGCGGCGGGCAGGATGGGCGCCGTTAACTGCATCGTGAACAGCGGTGGCAGATTGAAGGGCTACAATACCGACTACATCGGGCTTCTCAAGATGATGAGGGGCATGGATGCGGCAGATAAGGCCAGCGGAGGAAAGGCTGCCATACTCGGAAGCGGCGGCGCATCGAAGGCTGCGGATGAAGCCTGCCGTAAGCTCGGAATCGAATTTGAAAAGGTAAGCAGGTCTGAGAGAGAAGGCTGCATCACCTATGAGGAACTGAAGCAGCGGGGAGATGAGTTTACTCTCCTCATAAACGCGACGCCTGTCGGAATGTATCCGAACGAGGATGAGACGCCGATGGATGTGAGTCAGTTTGGCAGGCTCGGACTGGTCGTGGACATAGTGGCAAATCCCGTCAGGACGAGGCTCTGCTACGAGGCGGAGATGTGCGGTGTCCCGGCGGCCGGAGGGCTCGAGATGCTGGTATACCAGGCGCTTGCCGCAGAAGAGATATTTACGGGAGAGACTCTGCCGGAGTCCAAGGCGGATGATTGCGTAGAGAAATTGCTCGCAGAGAGGCGGAGCATCGTGCTGATAGGCATGCCTTCGTCGGGCAAATCTACGGTAGGAAAGCTGCTCGCAAAGAGACTCGGCAGGGAATTTATCGACACGGATGATGAGATAGTGTCGCGTGCGGGAAGACCAATAACGGAGATTTTCGCGGAAGATGGCGAGGCTGAGTTCAGGAAAATCGAAAGAGAAGTTTGCGAGAGCTTCTCAAAGAAAAACGGACTGGTCATAGCCTGCGGAGGCGGAGTCGTAGAATTCGAGGAGAATATGAGGAGGCTCGCATATAACGGGATTATCATATACCTCGACAGATCACTCGAACTTCTCACGCCGACGAAGTCGAGGCCGCTTTCTCCGGATAAGGAAAAGCTTGCGGGCATATATGAAAGAAGAAAAGATCTTTACGAAAGATATTCGGACATACGCATACGCAACGACGGCGGGGCCGAGGATGCGGCGGATGAGATAATACGCGAAATATAAAAGAAGAAGGAACAGGTCAGGAAATGAATCTTAAAGAAGCGAGAAAAGGCATCAGACACATTGATGAAAAGATAGCGGAGTTCTTCGAGGAGAGGATGGAGCTTGCCGTTGAGGTTGCCAAGTACAAAAAGAAGACGGGGCTTCCGGTAGAGGACCTCGAGCAGGAAGCACACATACTTGATGAGTGCAACGAACTTATAAAAAACGAAGAAATTCGCCCGTATTATAAACAGTTCCTCCAGGAGACCATGAACGTCAGCAAGCGCTGGCAGCATAAAATCCTGGAAGGCAATATGGTCGCATACTGCGGCGAAGAGGACGGTTTGGATTATGCGGCGGCATCCAATATATTTCCGGGTGCAAAGATGAAAGCTTTTGACAGCTATAAAGAGGCTTTTCGCGCAGTCGAAAAAGGAGACTGCGACCTGGTTGTGGTGCCGTTTGAAAACGGATACGGAGACGAGGTCGCATCCGTAATAGACCTTATCTTTTCCGGAAACCTCCACGTGAATGCAGTGCATGACATCGTAATCGACCCGGCTGAGTGGGGAGAAAAGAGCCACGGCCAGGAGGAGACGAGGCGCTACGCCGTGCTTTCTCCGACCGAAAGCAAGACGGAAAACAAACAGGACACGGGAGCCTTCCTCCTGATGTTCATCGTAAAGGACGAGGCCGGCGGACTGGCCAAGGCCATAAATACGATCAGCGTATTCAATTACAATATGAGGGTTCTGAGGTCGAGGCCTCTCAAGGACCACCAGTGGCATTACTATTTCTACGCCGAGGCCCTCGGCAACGACACTTCGGACAACGGCAAACGCATGCTGAACGCACTCAGGGCGACTTGCACCGATGTTAAAGTTGCGGGCCGTTATCCGGCCAGAGGAATGGTTATACCTATTAAGAAGTAAGAGCGGAAATGTTAGCAATTATTGAGAAATCTGAATTAAGGGGGAGCGTCTCGGCCGAGCCGAGCAAGAGTATGGCGCACAGGCTACTCATTGCGGCGGCTCTTGCGCGCGGCATGAGCAGGATTGAGAATGTCGCGGGCTCCGAGGACATCCTCGCTACGACGGACTGCCTGAGGGCTCTCGGGGCAGAGCTTGAGTTTGTCCGAGGAGGCTACGGCGAGGCCGATTACTGCGAAGTGAATGGGTGCAACCCGATGCTTTCGGAAAGCGCGGAGCTTCCATGCAGAGAGAGCGGAAGCACTCTGAGATTTCTCATGCCGGTAGCCGCGCTCTCCGGGAATAAGATGAAATTCTCGGGAAGCGAGACCTTGATGGCAAGACCGCTTTCGGTATACGAAGACGTATTTCGGAAGATGGGCATGTCTCTTGAAAGAGGGGCGGGATATATAGAGATAGAAGGAAAACTCAGGCCGGGAGAATATGAGATAGACGCGGGCATAAGCAGCCAGTTTGTAAGCGGCTTATTGTTTGCACTTCCGCTCGCAGATGGCGACAGCACTTTAAAGCTCAAAGGGCAGGTCGAGAGCAGGCCGTATATAGATATGACCATAGATGCCCTGGATATATTCGGCATCCGCATCGATGAGAGTAGCGAGGGCGTGCTGCATATACCCGGCAGGCAGACTTACGGCAGCTGCGATGTGTCCGTCGAGGGAGACTGGTCAAACGCGGCATTCTTCCTGGCCATGGGCGTGGATGTAAAAGGCCTCAGAGAAGGCAGCCTGCAGGGAGATAAAGTCTGCAGGGAACACTTCGAGAAACTCGCGCATGGACACGCAGAGATAGACATCTCGGATTGCCCTGACCTCGGACCTGTGCTGATGGCACACGCTGCCATGCATGAGGGCTGCACCCTGACCGGCACGAGGAGGCTCAGCATAAAAGAGTCGGACAGAGGTGCCGCGATGAAGGAGGAGCTTGCCAAACTCGGAGTGCCGGTGGACGTTCATGTGAACAGCATAGAAGTGGGCGCAGGAATTCATGCACCGACGGAGAATCTCTACGGGCACAACGACCACCGCATAGTCATGGCGCTTGCCTTGCTCGCCTCGCAAACAGGCGGCAGGATTGAAGGAGCCGAAGCAGTGAGGAAGAGTTTCCCGAACTTCTTTGAAAGATTTGCAGAGGCCGGCGGGATATGTAAGATTGAAACGGATTGACCGGCGAGTAAGATAAAACAGTAAGGAGAAAACTACAGTGAATATGGATTTCAAGCGCAAGCTGCCGCTTCCTATGGAGACCAAGGCCATGTATCCGCTCGAGGATGACATGATCAAAACGGTCGAGGAGCGGACGGCTGAACTCAAGGATATAATTGCGGGAAGGAGCGAGAAGATCGCACTCATCGTGGGGCCGTGCTCTGCTGACAACGAAGACAGCGTGATGGACTACATCTCAAGGCTCGCAAAGGTGCAGGAGAAGGTCAAGGACCGCATATTCATAGTGCCGAGGATATATACCAACAAGCCGAGGACGACGGGAGACGGCTATAAAGGACTGGTGCATCAGCCGGATCCGAACGCCGAATCCGACCTTTTCATGGGCATAATTTCCACTAGGGAGCTTCACATCAGGGCTGTCAACGAGACGGGCTTTACCTGCGCGGACGAGCTGCTCTATCCGGAAACCTACAAGTATTTGGACGACCTGCTCGGCTACGTGGCCATAGGCGCCAGGAGCGTGGAGGACCAGCAGCACAGGCTGACCGCAAGCGCCATCGAGTGTCCGGTGGGCATGAAAAATCCTACCAGTGGAGACCTCAGCGTCATGATGAATGCCATAATGGCGGCCCAGCACGAGCACGATTTCATCTACCGCGGATGGGAGGGGCATTCATACGGGAACCCTTATGCGCACGCCATCCTGAGAGGCTATGTAAACAGCCAGGGCGTGGCTTATCCTAACTACCACTACGAGACTTTGCTGTACCTGTCAGAACTCTATGCGGAAAGAGACCTGGAATCTCCGGCTGTGGTCATCGACTGCAATCACTCCAACAGCGGCAAAAATCCGTTTGAGCAGCCGCGCATCATGAAGGATGTGCTGCTCTCGTGCAGAAACAACGCGGATATAAAGAAACTCGTCAAAGGATTTATGGTCGAGAGCTATATCGAGGACGGCAACCAGCCTGTTGGCGGCGGTGTTTACGGCAAGAGCATAACCGATGCCTGCCTCGGATGGGACAAGACCGAAAAGATGATATATGAGACGGCGGAGATGCTGTAAAACATCATCAAAAGCGATACTGAACGACAACTTATTAAATGAAGAGTGTTGAAATTCGAAACATAAAAATAGGTGAGGGCAGACCGAAGGTCTGCGTGCCTCTGACGGGCGGGAGCATGGCCGAAGTTTTAGAAGAGGCACGCGCTGTGCTTGGTCTGCCCGTGGATATGATAGAATGGCGCGCCGATTATTTCCGGGACGTGGAAGATCCGGGCGCGCTTACCGCCTGTCTTCGCGAACTCAGAGGCGTGCTGGGTGATTTGCCTTTGCTGTTTACTCTGAGGAGCGAAGTAGAGCGCGGCGCGTTTTCGGGGAGCGGCCGGCAGTACGCGAGCATTGTGGGTACTGCCGCGAGCTCGGGATGCGTGGATCTGGTGGATGTCGAGCTCGCGCGCTGCGAAGCAGGGGTCGCGGACAGTACGGGCGCCACTGATATAATTGGCGCCGCGCATGAATGCGGGGTCCGCGTCGTCGCATCCTACCACGATTTCGATGCGACGCCTGCAAAAGATAAACTAATCGAGATCTTTTGCAGCATGCAGTCGCATGACGCGGACATACTCAAAATCGCAGTGATGCCCAGGAGTCACGAAGATGTATTTATCCTGATGGATGCGACCGAAGAAGCATCGAAACTATGTGTCGACAGGCCCGTTGTCGGAATATCCATGGGCGAACTCGGGCGCATCAGTCGAGAGAAAGCGGAGGCCATCGGCTCATCCATATGCTTTGCCGCAGGCCCGTTCGGAGGCTCGGCTCCGGGACAGATAGCCGCGGGAGAAATGAGCGAGATTTTACGCATCATACATGAGCATTCTCAAGATTGAAGTTTGCGGTTAGAGATGATATATTTTTGAAAGCAATTAAGATACAGGAGAGACAAGAGGTACAAGATGAAGAACTTAATACCTGACAATGTAAGCAAACATACTAACGTATATGATGTCCTCGAGGAAAGAGGTCTCATCGCGCAGTGCACAAATCCCGAGAAGTTCAGAGAGCTGCTCGGAAACGAAAAGATCAAATTCTATATCGGATTTGATCCGACGGCAGACTGCCTGCACATCGGACATTTCATCCCGATGATTACCATGATGTACATGCAGAAATACGGACACACTCCGGTATTCCTGCTCGGAGGCGGAACCGGAGAAGTCGGTGACCCTTCAGGAAAAGCAGATATGCGTCAGGTTATGACCATAGAAACCATCGATGAGAACTGCAGACAGTTCAAAAGACTCTTCGATAAATACATAGACTTCGATGATGAGTGGAAGTACGAAGGAAACGAAGGAGTATACACTCCGGGTCACCAGAACAGAGAACCTAAACCGGGCTACGCCGTATCCGTAAACAATGCGGAGTGGATCAGACCGGCCAAGTTCACCGAGTTTGCCAGATACATCGGCACACAGTTCAATGTAAATACCATGCTTCGTGCGGAGTGCTTCAAGACACGTATGGACAGAGACACGGGACTTTCGTTCTTCGAGTTCTCGTATATGCTGCTTCAGAGCTACGACTTCTACGTAATGCACAGAGACTTCGGGCTCATGGCTCAGCTCGGCGGAAACGACCAGTGGTCCAACATCATAGGCGGAGTTGATCTCACAAGAAAACTCTGCGGTGATGAAGTATTCGGACTTACCGTAGCCCTGCTTCTCAAGAGCGACGGAGAGAAGATGGGTAAAACCGTAGGCGGAGCTCTCTGGCTCGACGAGAAGAGAACTTCCGTATACGACTTCTTCCAGTATTGGAGAAACGTGGACGATGCTGATGTCAACACCTGCCTTCGCATGCTGACCTTCCTCCCTATGGATGAGGTCAACAGACTCTCATCTCTCGAAGGAGCTGAGATTAACAAGGCCAAGGAAATCCTCGCATTCGAAGTTACCAAACTCGTACACGGAGAAGAAAAAGCGCAGAAAGCTCTCGAGGCAAGCCGCGAGGTATTCGCAGGCGGCGGAGTATCCGCAGACATGCCTTCGAAACAGTTCGATAAATCCCTCTTCGCAGGAGAAGGAATGGGACTTGCTGCCCTCATGAAGGAAGCCGGCCTCGAGCCTTCGACGAGCGAAGCCTACCGCACCATCCAGGGCGGTGGTGCCCGCATCAACGGCACACAGATCACCGACAAGCGCTATGCGGTCACCGAGGCCGACTTCGAAGACGGAAGCCTCGTACTCCAGAAAGGCAAAAAGAAATTCATGAAGATCGAGCTTTCATAACTTGAATCCATGAGCGGGCTGCTAAGCAGCCCGTTTTTAATTTGCAAAAGACACTTGACAGTGTACTATGCGAAGTAGTACACTTGGCACACAAAGATGATAGCAAGGGTATTAATTGAGACAGGAAAGGTAAAACAATGTTTCAACTCGATATGAAATCGAACAAGTCGGTATACGAGCAGGTAATCGACAACATAAAGGAACTCGTAATGACGGGCGTTCTCCCCGAGGGAAGCAAACTTCCGTCGGTGAGAGAACTCTCGCGCCAACTTACGATAAATCCGAACACCGTGCAAAAAGCCTTTAAGGAACTCGAACGCGACGGATTCATATATACCGTCAGCGGCAGAGGAACCTTCGTGGCGAAGAGGGAGGATATAAGTGCGGATGAATCAAGGGTAAAGGAAGCACTGGCCAAAATCGTATACGACTTCAGAGGGCTCACATATTTGGGGCTTGATGCAACAGATGCAAAAGCAAGAGTTATCAGTGCTTTGGACAAAGAGATAGAGAGAATTGCGCCTGATACAAAGGAGGAATTCCATGATAAACGTTAAAGACTTACACAAAAAATACGAGAACAACGTTGCCCTTGATGGCATGGACATGTCAATACCTACAGGCTCCATATACGGACTGGTCGGAACCAATGGTGCCGGCAAAACAACAGTCATCAAACACTTGGCCGGCATACTCAAACAGGATGCGGGAGAGATGGACTTCGACGGCGAGAGCGTGTGGGAAAATGCAGAGCTCAAGGAGAGCATTGCCATGATACCGGATGAACTCTATTTCCCACAGGGATCCAATCTCGACAGAATGGGCGCATTCTACAAGGGCCTGTACGGCAACTGGAATGAAGAACGCTTTGACGAGATGATAGACACATTTAAACTGAATAAATACGCTGCTTTAAGCTCGTTCTCAAAAGGGATGAGAAAGCAGGCCGCGTTCTGCCTGGCTCTATCCACAATGCCGAAATATCTGCTTCTCGATGAGCCAATAGACGGACTCGACCCGATAGTCAGAAAGCAGGTTTGGAAATATATAGTCGATGATGTTGCGGACAGAGAGATGTCGGTGCTGGTATCATCGCACAACCTGAAAGAGATGGAGGGCATTTGCGACAGAATAGGCATACTCCAGGACGGACGCACCATGCTTGAAAAAGACATGGAGTCACTTAGAGGAGACCTTCATAAGATACAGGTTTCTTTCGGAAGCGGCATACATGCAGGGGAGCACGAAGATCCGTACAAGGGCCTCAATATTTTGCACAAAGAGTCACGTGGCGCTGTGGACCTGATGCTGGTCGGAAACACACAGGCGGAGATAAGAGAAGTGCTGGACAAGCAGAATCCTCTTGTCTTCGACATACTGCCGCTGACACTTGAAGAAGTATTTATTCATGAACTGGGAGGTGATGACGATGCTATCAACGAACTCCTTTTCTAAAACTATAATCAGGGAAAACCTCAAAAGATACTGGGTCATCGCATTTCTCGGGTACATAGGATATGTGATGCAGGGAATGATGCCTGTGCTGATGAATTACCGTACTTTTAATGCAGTTGCAGACTACGCAAGGTCAGTCGTAATGGGCACAAGCTTTGTCATCAATCTGTTTATTGTCATAATTGCCATAGTAGCCGGCTCTGCCGTATTCGGATATCTGCACACTCCGGTAAGCTCAAATGCTACGCACGCTTTGCCGGTAAACAGAAAACAGCTATTCTGTTCCGCCGTGATATCCGGCTGGCTATTATGTGTAATCCCGCTGGTGATTTTCGCATTTTCCATGCTTGTGCTGAGAGGAGCGAGTTCGGCTTCTTTGACATCAGAAGAAATGAAAAGCCTGACAGAAATGATGTTTGGCAGCAACGCTAGCGCTCAGGAAATTTACACCCTGCCTCATATATTGAGCTTCCTCCTGACAAGCGTCATATGCACAAGCGTTATCTTCGCTACTACATGTCTGGCGGCTGTCATGGCAGGAAAGAAAGTGATCCACGAACTCCTGGCGTTGTTTATCTTCATCCTTCCGAGCGCACTTGTTCTCACTGCAGAATCTCTCTGCTCAGAGTTCCTGTTCGGATTCGACAGCTTGGATGTCGACTACAGCTGGCTGAATGTAACGATGGCGGCGATGACAGAGGACACTTATGGGATGGATTGGCAGCACATAGCGTACTATATTGTAGTCACGATACTCCTGCTCGGGCTGTCACTGATTATTTACAAAAAGGTCAAACTCGAGCGCATAGGAATGGCGACCACCTTCCCTGTAGTGAGCGATGTTCTCGTTGTAATCCTGACAATACTCGCATCGCTGAGCTTCGGAGGAGTGCTGGATGTATTTATCGATGGCAGCAGCAGCGGAAAAGCCACCAGGTACGTAATTGTGACTCTGATTTCATCGTTCATATACTATGCGATTATGCGCATGATAGCGGACGGCGGCCCGGCTATATTCAGCCTTAAGAACCTGAAGAAATACGGGGTGTGCTTTGTCCTGCTGCTCGTAATCCTTGCTTTCACTGCAATGGACATAAGCGGCTTTGCAGGCAAAACTATCAATTCGCAAGACGTAGAGAGCGTACATCTGGAAACAGGATTTCCGAAAAATGTGATAATGACCGATGCAAGCTTCGACGATCCCGAAGTCACAGAAGCCTTGCTGGGTGTACAGACTGCGATCATAAGCGAGAAGGATGTTAAAGGCAAACAATCCGCAGAAGGCTATGATGAATTTACGACGGAAGAATTCACTCTCAAATGGAAACTTAAGAACGGAAAAGAGTTGAAAAGGAAGTATATGGCGACTGTGGACGAGAATCATGTCAAAACAAACGAAGCACTGAAAAAACTCTTTAATACAAAAGCTTTCCGGGAGTCGCTAAGAATAGATGTGGCTAAAGAAATCAAGCGAACCAAGATGATAGAAATATATTCATCAAGCACAGACTGGGAGGAAGAAGAGAACATCCGCATCAAGAAAGAGGACTGGGAAGGTCTGCTGGAAGCGATTGACAAAGACCTAAGCGGAGTATCTTACGAGTTGCTCTCAGAGTATAGTGACCCTGTCGGAGACGAGGGGGAAGAGGAGGAATGCACTGTAATAGATATCACGTATAAGGAAGATGATTACTCCGGCGGGAACGTATTCTATATACGCGACAGAGATAAAAACACGATTGCATTCCTTAAAGATAAAGGATACATCAAATAACCACCAAGATAATCATAATTCACGAAAAAGCGGACTGCCTTGCTTGGCAGCCCGCTTTCACTTTCGGAAACCTAGTCGTCCCAGTCATCATCCCAATCATCATCGTCGTCGTATCTGTCGTCCCAGTCGTCGTCATCGTCGTACCTGTCATCCCAGTCGTCGTCATATCTGTCGTCCCAATCGTCATCATAGTAGTCATCGTCATAATAATATGTGTTGTTTGACGACTGCGTAGCTGCCGGAGGGGCGGCATCGACCTGAGGAGCGGCGTCAACTGCAGGTGGCTGGGTCACTATTTTCGGTGCAGGTTCTCTTTCAACGGACTTTTCCAGAATGTCACCGGTGTATGCGTTGATCTCATAATCGTATTCTTTTCCGTCATAGTAGAATTCAACATCATAGTCGATTACCCTGTCATCTCTGTCCAGATGAGCGTGGAGGAAAGTAGCGTCAGTTGCGGACACGCCTGCATCCTTGAGAGCTATCTCCTTGGCACGATCTTCACCGATATACTTTTTCGCGTTCGAGTTATTCGCAAACGCGCTGTTGTTTGCGATGTACATGGCCATTATGCCGGCCGCGGTCAATATCGCGAACACCAATATTCCGATCTTTTTAATCTTAGTAGTCATCATAACGACCTCCTTTCTTTATCTGCTGCCATTATATTTGAGCATTGTTAAGTCTCGATTAAGAACGAATTATTTCTCAGTTAAGAAAAAGAAGACCGTTGTTGACATGGATGATAGCCGTGTTTATACTTTGTATAAACAGAAAGGAGATAATCATGGAAACCAGACTGAAAAAATGGGGTAACGGAACCGGACTGCTTCTTAAAAAAGAACTGCTGCAAGAGATTGGAGCTGCTATAGGCGATGTGCTTGATGTACAAGTCAAAAATGGTACCATAGTCCTTACTCCTAAATTCCGTCACCGCAGCCTGAAAGAGAGAGCTGAGGAATACGGCGGCGAGCTGAATCTCATCAGTGAGATTGATTGGGGGGAACCTACAGGAAGCGAGGTTTGGTAGATGTTAAATGTGGAACAAGGAGACTTACTCCGTATTACGGGAACACCCTATCCCGTTATAGTTGTCAGTAACAACTATTTTAATGCATCAGGCAAAGTGATTGTTTGCCCTATCCTAAAGAACGCTCCACTCGGGCCGTTGCATATTCCCTTGGATATGGAACAGATTGGGGGATTTATTCTCTGTGCGCAAGTTAAATACATTGACTTATCAAGCAAGCGCTTTACAAAAATCGGAAGCGTTCCATATTACGATATTCCCAACATAAGCGACGCAGTAATGGGCATATTTGATTATCAGGTATTTTAGTTTAGGAAAAGAGATGAAATACAAGGCGCTAAAAATAGAAATAAGAAGGGACAATCTTCAGGAAACGGTAGATGCACTGATAGCCGGAGGCTACGAGTCTTTGGTTATCGACGATCCCGAAGACCTCAGGGATATAGAAGAGCATCCGGAGTGGTACAAGTACGACTATATAGAAGAAAGCCTGTCAGATGCCGCCCGCAAACCCGTAATCACCATATACTTCTCGGACGATGAAGAGGGTCTGAAGGAAGCAGAAAGGGCAAAGGCAATCGCTTCTGAAACAGGTGCTGACTGCAGCATATCCGCAACGGTCGACGACAGCGAATGGCTGTATAAGTGGCAGGAGAACTTCAAGCCGACCAAGGTGGGAGAGCGCATAGTCGTGAAACCGAGCTGGGAGGAGTACAGTGCGAAAGAGGGCGAACTCGTAATCGAGATGGATCCCGGCATGGCGTTCGGCTCCGGCCTGCACGAAACCACGACTCTCTGCATAAAAGCACTTGAAAACGTGCTCGCTGCTGAACGGGTTCTCGATGTCGGAACCGGAACGGGCATACTCGCAATCGCTGCGATGCTGCTCGGTGCGGAACGCAGCCTGGGAATAGACATAGATGCGGACGCAGTCAGAATTGCCAAGGAGAACGTAGAGCGTAACGGACTGACAGATAAAATAGAACTCCGCGAGGGCGACCTCATGGCAGGCGTGGATTTTGAGGCGGACATCATAGTCGCCAATCTCATGGCAGACCTCGTCATCAGACTCTCTCCGGCAGCAGCGGAGCATCTCGCACCCGGAGGCATATTCATAAGCTCGGGTATATTAGATATAAAGGAAGATATTGTAGCAGAGGCCGTCAGAGAAGCGGGCTTTGAAATCATCGAAGTCCTTCATGATGGCGAATGGTGCGCCATAGTGGCGAAGAGGAAGTAAAATGGTAAAGGAAGTTAATCTTGAGAAAATGCTTGCAGACGCAACAGAAAATTTCACGACAGGATTCATGTGCTCGGAGTCCGTGCTCGACGTTCTTAACAAGCACTACGAACTCGGTATAGGAGAGGAAGCCATCGCTATGTCCACGGGATTTCCTTACGGATTCGGCGACGGAGGCAATGTCTGCGGAGCAGTCGCGGGAGCAACGATGGCGCTCGGTAAAGTCTTCGGGCGCACGGTCAAAGGCGACCCTGCATTTCAGAAGTGCATAGACCTAGTCAGGGAACTAAACGACGATGTCATCGCAGAGTACGGCTCGGCGATTTGCCCTGAACTCATCAAAGACTACGAGTTCACAGATCCGGATCGCAAGACTCACTGCACCGGAATCGTGCACGCGTGCATAAAGTCGTTTGCCAAAATAATGGAGCGCGAGCACAATATAAAGTTAGTATAAAGCGAGCGCGCAAGCGGCAGTTCACGGCGACTGCGAAGCACGAAGCCGGGATGCCGCGTCAAGCAGCGAGCTTCGGAAAACGCGCAAGCAGTAGCTCTTGCTTGACGCTTTTTGTTGACATAGAAGTCGTGCAACAGTTAAAATTTAAAGGTGGAGATTAGTTAACAAGCGCAGTGCGCATGAGATATCATCAAGGAGGATATTAATATGGATATGAACGATGTAATGAAAATGATGCTTAACAGCGGCAACCTCGGACAGATAGGCCAGCTCCTCGGAGTTAACGAGCAGGAAGCATCCTCGGCACTTGAGGAAGTTCTCCCTATGCTGCTGCAGGGTATGCAGGGACAGGCTAAGAACAAAGATACACAGCAGGGATTCCTGCAGGCACTTCAGGATCACGGACAGAAAGACACAAATGATTTCTCGAAGTTCCTCAAGAATGTAGACACTGATGACGGTGCTAAGATCGTAAAGCACCTCCTCGGAGCTAAGGAAGAGGAAGTTGCTGCAAGGGCTAAGAAAAAGAGCGGACTTGACACCAAGACTATTCTGAAGATCATGGCCATCGCTGCACCGCTTCTGATGAGCCAGATGGGAAAGAACGCTAAGACAGCTAAGCAGGCAAGCGGTTCTGATGACATGCTGAGCATCGTAGGCGACCTCATGGACGGCGTTGATGCAAGCGACATCTTCAAGATCGCAGGCAAGCTCCTCAAATAAATGAAGCTAAATGTAATCAGAACGACAAATACCAATCCGTATGAGAACCTCGCGCTTGAGGAGCATTTGACCATGAATGCCAAGGAAGGCGAAGTCACACTGTATTTGTGGCAGAACGCTCACACCGTGGTAATCGGCAGAAACCAAAATCCATGGAGAGAGTGTGATGTCGAAGCCATCAAGAGAGATGACGTCTACTTGGCGCGCAGGATCTCCGGCGGTGGTGCGGTCTACCACGACATGGGAAATCTCAATTTCACATTCATAGCCAGAGACGGACTCTTCGATGTCGAAAAACAGACCGAGGTCATATTGCTGGCATGCAGATTGCTCGGAGTCAACGCGATCAAAACGGGAAGAAACGATCTGACCGTTGACGAAAAGAAATTCTCAGGCCATGCGTACTTCTCTTCTAACGGATACAATTACCATCACGGCACGATAATGATGGAGGTTAACGGAGAGGATTTGACCAAGTATCTGAATGTGCCGGATTCCAAACTGAAGAGCAAGGGCGTTGCATCTGTGCGCTCGCGAGTGACCAATCTCTGTGAGCACATTAAGGACGACAGACTGAGGAATTCAGAGCTTGCAGTTCAGATCGAGGCTATGAAGAACATGCTCGTTCTGGCCGCCGAAAAAGTATACGGCGCAGAAGCGATGCTTATGGGCATGCCGGGCATTCCGCAGGAACTCATTGACAAATACAGCTCCGAGGAATGGAGACTCGGCACGAGAATTCCTTTCGAAAAGGATATTATTCACAGATTCGACTGGGGCGAGGTGGAAGCACAGCTCGTCATGAAGGGCGAATTCATAGAAGATGCAAGGATATATTCCGACTCGCTTGAGACAGAGGTCTTCGCTGCAGTCGAAGATATGCTGAAAGGCTGCAAATATGATGCATCCGAAATCATGGATCTCAAAGTGCCGGTAGGCATATCCGCAACAGCCAACGAAATACTCAGGCTGATAGCATCTTCGATATAAAACAGTAGAAAGACAAGGAAAAAGAAGTGGGAAGTCCCACTTCTTTTCGATTTGAATAATCAATATCGCATCAGTTCGCAACGATGTAATTCTGTTGTGATGTATTAATGTTCTTTGGTACAATTAAGTGCACAATTAAAGAGTGTGTTTTTCCAAATAGAATAACGAGGTGAATTTATGAGTGATTACAATTATGATCTTCTGATTATCGGAGCAGGCCCGGGCGGATACGAG
>CADAJM010000022.1 GCA_902788245.1 uncultured Eubacteriales bacterium
GGTAGTGTCAAACTACCTCTATTAAAAATATCTCAAACCACTTGTATTTCAGGAGGTTGAGCTCTTTTTGCATAAAAAATGAGCAACACCCCCTTTTCTTGTATAATGGTAATCGCCAAACCACCCCTAAACGAGAAAGGATTTATTGCTCATGGCCATTATACAATTACTTCTCGACGAAATCCATTACCTTCACGCACAGATCGCATGGTTGATGACTTTCATCGCCAAATATATACCTCTGAAACAGTTTGAGCCTGAGGACTCAAAGTCCCCTGACTACCAGAAATTCAAGACCGACATCCTTCCTAAGTTCCAGTACCATCATAACAGCTGGACCTGGGAAGGTCTCTTAGATTACTATCGACAGCGCTACGGCAAAGTCATCAAGCCGGTAAAACACCGCGGTGAATGTGACATCCCCGAGGACTGTATCTGTCCCGAATGCGGTGCTCCGCATATCTATCTCTACCGTAACAACGGAAAAGCCGGCCAGCTTCTCTGCAAGGTCTGCGGTACAAGGTTCTCTCCTGATCAGAACAGGTTCCGGAAGCAGTACACTTTGCGCTGCCCTTATTGTGACCGCGCTCTTGAGCGGAAAAAGGATCGCAAGGACTTCAGTATCTACAAATGCACTAATCCGAATTGCTCTTACTATGTCCGCAACTTTGCGAAGCTCGATGATGATGCCAAGCTGGATGAGCAGAAACGTAATGAGTACAAGCTCCACTACATCTACCGCGAATTCACTAAAGACTTCTTCGCGCTGGATCTCGATTCACTTCCTAAGAACGCGTCTTCCCTCAGGTTCGACAAGTTCTCTATGGAGGTCGTCACGCTGTGTCTCACATACCACATCAACTACCAGATCTCTCTCCGGCGTACCAAAGACATTCTGTGGGACATCCACGGCATCAGGATCTCTCACCAGCAGATCGCCAATTATTGCAAGACTGCTGCTGTTCTCGTCAAGCCGTTCGTGGATCACTACGATTACAAGCCTTCCGGTGATCTTGCCGCCGACGAGACCTACATCAAGGTCCGTGGCATTAAAGGTTATGTCTGGCTCATCATGGATGCCGTCAAACGTTCGATCCTAGGCTACCGTTGTTCGGATAACCGGGGCGTTGGTGCATGCATCCTCACCATGCGACAGGCTTTGAACCACTTCCGGGAGAAACTCCCCGAAGGTTTCAGATTCATCGCCGATGGCTACAGTGCCTATCCTCTCGCTGCCATGCAGTTCGATCTCGAATATGGCGAGAACTTCCGCTTCGACATCACTCAGGTCATCGGCCTTACCAATGACGACGAAGTCTCCGCCGAGTTCAGGCCTTTCAAGCAGCTGATCGAGAGACTCAACCGCACATTCAAATCCTCCTATCGCCCCACTTGTGGTTATGACAGTTTTGAAAATGCCAGTCTTGATCTTGCTCTCTGGGTCGCTTACTACAACTTCCTCAGACCGCATCATCACTTCGGTCGCAAAGTCCTGAATCCTGTGCCTGCACTAGAGTGCGTGCAGCGCATGCCGGACAAATGGCAGCAGCTCATGCTACTCGGCCAGAGGCAGATCATCAAACTTCAGTCTGAGATCCCGGCCTGAACGAAGCGGTCAACTCACGCATCTCCACCAGCGACGTCCTGCTTAATGGCAGACACGCAGATGAGCCGGACTGCGTCAAGGGCCGCGCTAGCGGTACATTTCACCCTTGATGCCGGCCGGTGAATCTGCTACACTCCTGCCCGCAGGACGCGTCTTTACGCGCTTTCCACACGCCTTCACTCTAGAATTCGGCTTCTATTTCTTTGTTTTAGAGTTCAATATTTGTTGTTTTCAAGGTTCTCTTGCGACTGGCGTATGCCTGTCGCTGTTTTCATAGATCAGTTGACACTATCTAACGCTATTTTATTCTATGTTCCATAGTTTTGTTGTGACAAACTCACATTAATTGCTCCATTGTTTCTCATGTTTTGCTACTATATTCTGCTCGTGGTACAATATGACGAATTGTCGTTAACGGAAGACAAAAGGTGAAGAGAGGAACCCTATGAAGAAAGGCGTAATCGCCACCATCGTACTCGCACTTCTTGCCGGATGCGGATTTGGCGGTTGGAAATATTACGAGAATAAGAAGATTGAAGAGATGCGCGAGGCAGGAGTTGCGGAGCTACAAGCTTCAGTCAATCTCGCGGATTACAGAGAAGATGAGCAGAAACAGATTAAAGATATTCTGAGCGAAACCGAAACTAAGATTCGCGAGAGTGAAGATCAGGAAGCCGTAGATGCTCTCGTTAAAGGTGCATCGGCCGAGTTCTCCGGACTTAAGACGGACGCCCAGTATACAAAGGAAGAGGAAGAAGAAAGAAAGCGCCAAGAAGAGCTTGAGCGCAAGAAAAAAGAAGAGGAAGAAAGGCGCGCAGCCGAAGAAGCGGCAGCGGCGGCAGCGTCCAAGAAGAAATCCAAAAAGAAATCTTCCGGCGGCGGATGCGTAGGCGGAGGCTCGGATGCCTTCTACTAAAGCCAGGATTTTCCAGTTTTCGTACATAAGAGTTGCAGCATGCTTTTCGATAGTTTTGCTCCACTGTCTGAACGCAGCGAGAGTGTACTACGAGAGTGAGCTGGACTCTTTTTCGTATGCATCTGTCTGGACCTCCTGCAGCATGCTCATGTGGGCAGTGCCGTGTTTCCTGATGGTTACGGGAGCACTGCTGCTGAATCCGAAAAAAGCTCTGCCCCTTTCCAAGCTGTACGGTAAATACATCAGGCGCATGGCGGTCGCTCTGCTGATATTTACATTCATATTCTCGCTGATCAAATATCTCGCGGCAGACACACAGGGAAGCACCGGGTTTATGGGATTTTTTGTCACCAACCTCATAAAGGACCGGGCCATGCCTCACCTCTGGTATCTCTATATGATGATAGTGTTGTACATTCTTATGCCGTTGTTCAAAGCGATTGCAGATAAGTTTTCGGATAATGCACTGTGGGCGCTGGTAGCCGTCCTGGTGATTGCGGCAAATCTCACAGCTGTCGGTCCTCTGTCCGGCAGCATGTCTACGACATCGATTATCTATCCGGCATACCTGTTCATAGGTTATCTGCTGTTTAAGAAAAACATGAAAGCGGGTCTCTCGGCAGCCCTGCTCGCGGCAAGCTCATGCGCGCTTTTGATTCTGACTTACCACACGACTTCAGGGCTTGCAGACCCTAGCGGCATTATGGCGTACAGTTCGCCACTTGTAGTCATCCAGGCAGCATCGATTTATTCACTGATGCTCAGGATTAAAACGCCTGCGGAGAATTGGCTTCTCAGCATGGATGAATGCACTTTTGGCATCTATCTCATACACATGATATTCGTAAGGCTTACGATGAAGGAGCTCGGTTTCAATCCGTTTGATTTCGGTCCGTTTGCCTTCATCCCTATGGCATTGATATTTTTCTTTGCGTCCTACGGAGTCACTTGGATAATTAAAAGGTTTACCGGATCAACTATTCTCTGATAGAATCTATACAATATTGGTTTTCATTGCACTTAAAATGAAGGGATTTGTACGCATGAGCAAAAGAAAACTAACGCTTATTCTCGCCGTAGTAATGATGGTCTCCATGCTACCGTTTTATGCATTTGCCGAAGACGGCCCGGCTCCGGAAAAGAACGGTTGGGACGGTAACATGTACTACAAAAATGGCACGGCCGTAACGGGAGCTGTGTATATTAACGGCCCTGTCACGGTAAACAAGAAAGTAAAGTATTACTACAACAAAAAGAAAAAGAAATGGCAGACCAAAAAGATTAAAAAAGCAAAGACTAAATACAAGAAGGTAAGCCAAACGGTCAACGCCGATATCCTCTATCTCTTTGATGCAGACGGCAAACTCGTGGTTAGAAATGCAGGCGTGTTTACACACGACGGCAAAGAGTACTACAGCCTCGGAGGAGGAAAGCTTCAGACAGGATGGGTTGCCGTGGGCAAACAGGCCATGTACTTCAACAGGAATGATGCAAAAACTGGAACCGCAGGTTCTATGGCCAAAAACACCACTGTAGGACATCTGCATGTTCCGGCAAACGGAAGACTCGGCGAGGCTTACGCCCTCGGAGTCAAACAGCTTAATAAAAGCGGATGGAGCCTCAAGTCAGCATATAAGTTCTCATACAAACTCAAATACAGAAACAGAGGCTATCGCCAGAAAACTACTGAGAAGTACGCAATTCGCGGTTTCAAAAAGAAAAACGGAAATTGCTATGTAATGGCTTCAACATTCTATATTATGGCGAAGCTCCTAGGATATGACGTGACCCGTGTGGCAGGTAAAGTCGCAGGCGTGAATCCTCACTCATGGACCGTCATTAAAGAGAATGGCAAAGAACACGTATATGATCCGAACTTTAGAAATGAAACCGGGCGAAGCGGGTGGAAGATATGGTACGGTAAGAAAGGAACTTGGAGATATACCAATTACCATAAAGTAAAGAATCTATACTAATTCATATTTTCAGCAAAAAGAGGCAGTTCTCAGGGGCCGCCTCTTTTAATTGTCTGCCTTGAACGAGTTTTAAGTACAACTTAAAGAGTTATTTAAAAAGATTAAGTTTACTTAAATTATTTAGGTGAGTATACTGTGCTTACAAAGAGATATGAATCTTTGGAAATTGTCTTAACGGTATTTTACGGAGGGGCATTTGCCCGATGAACCGGAAGGAGGTAATCAGTATGTTGAACATTTTGGTAGGAGCAGCATTTGCAGGTGTTCTTGTTTCGAAATGGGTATTCTTCTCAAAGATGACCGCAAAGAGAGGTTAGTTGTGAGGAAGGCAGACTGATTGCCGATATACAGAAACAGAACTCCAATAGTTTAATCATTAAAAACTCAAAACAAATACACTTCCCGGTTTCGGGAAGTGTATTTGCTTTTTGCTATTTTTAAATGCTTCTTTATATCTGATCGTTATCTGTGTATTCGATTCCCTCTTTGTTCTTGAACTCCTCGACTGCGTAGCTGAGGAATTTCTGGGCGGCTTTCGAGAGCCTGTCTCGGGACGGAATCGCGATTCCGAAATTGATGAACTCGCGTGGTTCAAGAGGGAGTCTTGCGTAGTTACCTATCCAGTACTGGGATCCGAGTGCGTTTACCATGCTGATGCCGAGACCCATGCGTACGAGGGCGACGGTCAGCGGTGTGTCGTAGGTGGTGTATCTTACGTTCGGTTTGACTCCGTGTTTGTCGAGTATCTCGATGATCTCTCGCTCGTTACCCCAGGAACCCATGATGAAGTCGTAGTTCTCGATTTCTTTAATCGGGAAGGCTTCTGCATTTGCATACGGATTGTCCTCCGGGACGGCTGCGAGCATCTCGACATCCGCCAGAGAAATCCATTCGTACGGCATAGGCTCAGAGTAGACAAGAATAGCCATGTCCGCTTCGTTTTTCTCGAGATGTTCGAATATGTCCGAGCGGATATTCTCGACTATGTTGATGTCTATGCCGGGGTAGTCGTTTTTGAAGCGGCGGATGATGCGCGGCAACCATGTTATGGCCGCGCTCGGGTACGATGCTATGGTCAGCGTGCCCGTCGAGATGCCTTTGAGATCGGCGGCCAGCTGATAGACTTCGTCTTCGGCGGCCAGCCAAGCTCTTATGGCCGGCACCAGCTCGCTCCCTTCGCTGGTCAGGCTGACGCCTCTCTGCGTGCGGTTAAGCAGTTTCAGCCCGAGCTCCTTTTCGAGCGAGCTGATTAGCTGGCTTACCGCCGACGGCGTATACCCCAGTTCTTCCGCAGCAGCCGTTACGCTGCCCTTGTTGATGCATTCAATAAATGCTTTGAATTTCGTATTGTCCATATCTTACCTGAAATATCTAATAGCGTTTTCAAACATGTCCGTAAAGTATGTGCCCGGCACATTTCTGTACAGGCCGTCTGCAGTTCTGTCTGCGTGACCCATTCTGCCAAGCACCCTGCCGTCGGCAGAACTTATACCCTCAATCGCAAGCATCGAGCCCGCAGGATTGAAGCGTATGTCCGATGATGCGACTCCTTTATCGTCTGCATACTGAGTTGCAATCTGTCCGTTTACGGCGAGTTTCTTGAGCATTTCATCGGATGCCGTAAACCTGCCCTCGAAACAGGATATCGGGAGTGACTGAACAGTTCCCGGTTTGCAGCTTCTGAGCCAAGGGGATTTGTTGGAGGAAATCCTGACGCGAACTATCCGAGACTGATGTGCTCCGAGCGCGTTCTCGCTCAGTGACGGTCCGTCCACGTCGGATATCTCGCCACCCGGCAGAAGTCCGAGGTCGAGCAAGGCTTTAAAACCAGAGCCTATGCCGGCGATCAGTCCGTCCTTTTTATCAAGGAATTCGCCTATCCTCTCCTTTACTCTGTCATTTCTGAATATATATGATGTAAGTTCTGCGAGGTCTATATCCACATCTCCGCCAGCTCCGTCTACAGAACCCGCATAGCCGTCAGGCAGGAATATAATCTGAGCTGTGCCCACTGCCTCCGCAAAGCTCTCAGCAGAGCGGAGTATCTCTTCGGCGCTTCCGGCCGGCAGCTCAAGTATCTCCGCAGTGCCGCCGGCAGAGCGAACAGCTCTCGCGACGTCCCTCGCGGACGTCGCACCCGGAAGCGCCGGAATCAGCACCTTCGGCACAGCACGCTTGAATATAGGCGTGTGCCAACTCCTGGCCGCGTAGTTCACGTCAGCCACCTCAGGCAAAGCCCCGTCCGAATTAGCAGGATACACGCTCTCGAGTTTGCCCTCGCTGAGCATCAGAAGTTCGCCGATTCTCAGAGCCTCGCTACCCTTTCTTATATCCTGCCTCTCCGTCGTGCGCCCTATCTCAATTATATTCACCGACCTGCTTCTGATCGGATCGTCCGTCATCATCTCAAGTATGATGGCTCCGTACGAATATCCGAATATCTTCTCATTCGTCAGAGCCGGTTCATCGCTCCATGCGTCATCGGCAAACTCAAATCCTATGCCGTTTCCGAAACTCATCTTCATGACAGCCTCTGCGACGCCGCCCATGCCCGGTGTGTATGCCGCGGCCACTCTGCCGTTAGCAATAAGCTCATACGCTTTGCGCCAGACGGAGTTAAGAGAGTGTGGAGTCGGAAGTCCGTAGTACACGCTCTCCCTGTCCTTTTCAATCTCCGGCACGAGCATCACTACTTTGTGACCCGTTCCTTTGAATTCAGGGGAAATGAGTTCTGAAGCCCTGCCCATTGTAACAGCATAGGACACAAATGCATCCGCGCTGCTGTCCGTATCTGCGCTGACCACAGGAACGGACAGACCCATCTCAGCCTCAAACGCACCGAGAAGAGCTGCAATAGCGCGGCCGTCTCCGCCTCCTCTTCCTGCCATAACGGACAGATACACCTCATGGAAGGACGCGCCCGATGCCACGAGTTTAGCCACGGACTCAACCACCGCAAGGTAGCCTCCGTGATAAGCCGATGCTTCATATATATATGGATTTGATGCCCATGACATAACTGAGCAATCATCAGTGTCGCCTTTTTCGATCGGAATCTTGTACGATGCTGCCTGAACCGCCGTCAGTTGATTGACCCCGCCATACGGCATCATCACAGCAGCCGTCCCTATGGTCGAATCAAACCTCTGAGCAAGCCCCCTCCTCGAGCAGAGATTGATGTCCTCTGCAAGCTTCCTCATCGCTGCGGCAAACCCGAGGGCCTCACCATCTATATATGCTTTACGCCAGTCACCCACGGCCTCAGCGGAAATATTCTCTGTAACATCGACGCCTGCCGCATTATCTTCGTTTATCTTCGAAAACTCTCGTTTATTGACGATTGCCTCAACCTCAGGAAGAGCCGAAACCACAGCAGCCGCCTCAAACCTCGAGTTCTCAAATCTCGGATTGTATATCTCGTCGGCAAGTCCCGTAGCGATGCTGAGCCTGTCTATGGCAGATGCAAATCCGCCGAGAGATTCCATAGCCTCTTTTCTCGGAGCGTCCATTCCACCCTCAGGCTCAAGCCCTATGGTCTTAAGCAGCGGATTGCCGGATCCCGAAAGCCTGATTGCAGCATAAGCATCCGACTTCTCCGTCAGGGAATCTTTGACACAATTCTCGAGGCACTCTGCGGCATTCTTTCTTGCATCCGTGCCATCCCCCGCTGCTGCGGAGTTTCTGAACGTCAAAAGCCACGGCTCGTTTTCGCCGCTTACATTGACATTGATCTTAACCGCATAGGCTCCGCCCGGCCCCATCTCGCCTACTTTGTCGAGCTTTCCGTGTTGCTTCAGGAATCTGAGCGATACGGTCGCCAGGTCGCTGATCCCCGCGGCCTCATCCGGATTCATCATATCCCTCGTGTACATGTAGTCTTTGTACGCTTTTTCAATGACTGCGTCTTTAAAATTCATCATACTCATCATCCTTTTTTATCATCTTCCATATGCCCAGTATGGTAGCGCGTACTATCGCATAGATGGCAAAGAGCACAATAAAGCCCGTAAGTCCGTACGCGATGTCCTGCGAATCCGGCACACCCGTGCCCGAATACCACTGCCCTATCTCTACGGCAAATGTAAGCACGATCACCACGGTGAGCACATATATCCACGTGATGACCAGCGTATGACCGTTCTCCGCAAGCCCCTTAAACACGGGCTGTATCAGCAGAATAAGGGCCATGCCGAAAAGGCCTATGACCCAGAAATGCAGTTGTTTGTCCGTCAGATAGTACTGACCCGAATCGTTGATGCCGAGTATGCTGTCATGCACCCTCGCCACCCACATAATAAACTGAAATATTACATCTCTCATGATGCCTAGATTATATACTAAGCCGCTCCCATCATGCATTCAAAGAGTCCAAACCTTTACATTTTGTAAGATTACTAAATGATAAGGTTTGTTACTTCAGGCTCTCTTCATATCTATAATCAAACCACGCTCCGACAGACCGGAGCGATGTGAGAAATGATTGGAGAGAATGCAATGTTAAACGAAATGATTCAATTTGACTACAAGACAAAAACCAAGCACAAAGCGATCAGAAGAATTGCGGTATGCACCGTTCTCCTGACGCTTGTTTTCGCGCTGCCGCTCTTCGCCAAGAGTTTTACAGCTCACGCAGCAAGTGTTACGGCAAGCGGCAAAACAAACACTTCGATTACGCTCAGAGCATCGGCCAGCACTTCAGCCAAGTCGCTCGGCACACTCAAAAACAACACGAGCCTGACCATCACTTCCGAAGTGTTCACAAGCAAGACTTCCACAAGTGCAGAAACGCGCTGGTATGGCGTAACAGCAGGTGGCAAAAGCGGATTTATTAAAGTAGAAAGAGTAAAGGACATTAAGTTTGCCAACGTAACAGCTACGACAAGCGACGAACTCAACTACAGAACAGGCGCCGGCACATCCATGAGCAAAGCCGGAACAGTAGGCCGCGGCACTAAAGTTACGGTAAACCTTCCTGCCAAGGCAGCCGGCAGCAACGACTCATGGTACAGAGTTACCATAAGCGGCAAGGCATATTATATGGCCGGAGCATATCTGGACTTTACAAATAAGGTCAAAGCAAGTCCTTTCCAGGATTTGATCAGACCTACTTCGCAGAGACCGGGACTTGCAGGCCAGATCCTCGCAAATCCTACAAGGGGCGGAGGCGCCCGCTACATCGGCACACTCAGCAAATGGAACTGCAAGAAGCGTTTCAAGGTAACAGGATACAAGAATAACTGGGTACCTCAGGGTGTAACAACCAACGGCGACAATTACTACGTAATATTCGGAATGTCCAAGAAACAGGGCATCGTTACATATTCATCCTCAGGCAAACGTCTGAGAGTAAGCCCATTCTCATTCAAGATGGGTCACCCGAACGGAATCACTTACGATCCTGTAACAGGGCTCTGCTATATCTTCAAGGGATATCAGTACAAATGCTATACATGGAATCCGGCAACCAACAAATTCGGTTCAGCCAAAACACCTTATTCATCTTCCGGCATAGCATATGACAAAGTGACAAACAAACTCTACTCCTCATCTAAGACAGGAATCAGAGTTTACAGTTCGGACGGCAAATTCACACACGAAAAAGTTCTCAGCAGATGCTCGCGCGGCGGCAAGACCTACGTGCAGGACTGCGGCGCACACGGCGGATTCATATTCCACGCCGTAAGCGGCAAGAACAAGCATAAAACAAATTACCTCGATATCTACAGAGAGGCTGACGGAGCATATCTTGCCTCATTCAAAGTATCACTCGGTGAAACCGAGAGCGTAGTGGTGGCTAATGACGGAACCGTAGAGCTCCTCATCAATCATAAAGGAACACACAACGAGTATATTTGGAGAACACCAATCAACGTTAATGACTTAATGTAATCACACAATCTAATCTCACACAGATCAACCCCCGAAGCATCGCGCCTCGGGGGTTGGTCGTTTTATACAGATTTTCAAGTTCTGCTCTATTCGAGCCCTTCTGCCAAGGTCTCGATATTCACATCCGTCTTCCAGATGTAATCCTCGCTCTTGGTGTTGTTTGCAAGAATCTCAAGATATCCCTCGTCATCCACAATCGCGCTCTCCACCTCACTCAGGTCGCAGGAGAGCGATCCGAGGTAAGTCCCGTTACGCATATCGTAGAGGTCTATGTAGTTGATTCCGTGCTTTCTTCCGTTCGGCGAGAGACATCTGAGCATGATGCCCGCATGCCCGCCTATATCCTGAGTGGCCATCGACCCTGAGTGCTTCACAACTCCGCAGGTATTGGCCACGCTGAATCCGTCAGTTATGTCATACGACGCCATCAACGTCCTCGAGCTCGTGTACATCTTCTTTTCCTTGCGGTCATACCCTATGCCCGAGCATCCGTATCTGAAATTCATTGTGCCGAACTCACCAGTCTCGGTATTGTAAGTCACGGCGCGGCTGCTCCATCCCCTGACGGAATAGCAGGTCTTGTTTTCATCCGCATAGGTAAATCCGTTCGGATGGCTCAGGGCAATCTTAGGCGCGATGACCTCTTTACCCTGCTCGCCGTCACCGTCCACAGGATAAGTAACTATCCTGCCCTGTCCGGACATTCCGTAAGCGATTATGTATTTGTCTCCCGTGTATCCGAAAGCCTGCGGTATGACATGCCCGTTTGCGCCCGTGACAGTCTTGACCACATCGCAATTGTCCGAATCCAGGTGATATATGGTATGAGCCATGGCTCCGCCCGCTTTCACAGGTTTGGAGTCAAATACCCTGAGTTCAACCTTGGTCTTATCCTCCTCGAACTGATCTGTGGCCTCGGCTATTACCGTTATCTCCGCAGTACCTGCACCCGTTAGGACAATATCGCCTGTCGCATTATCTATCTTGGCAACCTTCTCGTCGCTTGATTTGTATTTCAGGTTCGTCTCTGCCTCGGCATGAATTTTAAATGGTTTGCTTGAGGTAAGTTTGGTAATCTTTTTGGTGGTTTTAATTGTCTGATTATGTTTAGTGCTGAAATTCCTCATCTGCGTGGTAAGCCCTTTTCTTCTACCGCTATCAGTTAGAATTGCGAATGAATACGACGTACCTTCCTTCAAGTCTCTGATTGTAATATCTTCAGTCTCAGTCGTGTATACAGACCAAGTATTGTCTGCGGAAACCCTCAAGTCATTATCCTCTGTCAGGCTTCTTTTGTGCTCACGAACATAAACTATGTAATCAGATGTATTGCGGGCTTTTGCCCATGTAAGCGAAATGTAATTCGTTCCTTTATCCGTGGATACAATTGTGTCTCTTTCAACAATTCCGGGATAAAGTTGGTAGTGCTCGTAAATCAATACGAATGCTACCAGACAGGCAAACAGATAAATTCCGAGTATAACAAAAAACTGTCGCCTTTGCTTTCTGCGACTTTTCCTCAATATTCTCTGTTTAAGCTTGCTTGGTGGCCGCCTCTTTAATGGTTCCTGCTTTTCCTTCAGTTTTTTCCTGATGGCATGAAGCTTTGTCGCCCCTTTATTCTGTTTCACTATGTTACTAGTTTCAGACATCAAACCCCTTATTAACAAAAGCCGGCTCTTGCGAACCGGCTCATTTTTCTCTTTCTACTGATCCGCATCAAACGGCAGCAGTGCGACTACTCTGGCTCTCTTGATAGCCTTGGCAACAGCTCTCTGGTGCATAGCGCATGTGCCCGTTACTCTCCTTGGGAGAATCTTGCCTCTCTCAGTGATGTATTTGCTGAGAGTCTCGGCATCCTTGTAGTCAATTGATTTGTCTTTATCTGCGCAGAACTGGCAAACTTTACGTCTTCTCATGCCTGTGTTCATGCGTCTTGGTCTGCTGTTTCTTTCCATTATTCGTGCCTTTCCCTTTCCTAGAATGGAATGTCATCTTCGGCGGCCTGGAACGAATCCGGCATGTCGTCAAACCCGCCGGTTGTTACCTGTGGTTCGCTGAAAGCAGTGCCCTGTGTCTCTTGAGTCTCCATCAAAGCCGATGGCATTGCCGGACTGTCCGGTCCACCTGCAAATGTCGCTCTGGATGCACCCTGGCCGCTGCCTCTTGTGCTCAAAAACTCAACGTTGTTTGCAATTACTTCAGTTGTGTAGACTTTCTGGCCTTCTCTGTTGGTGTAGCTTCCGGTCTCTATCCTTCCCTGTACGGCAACCTTGCTGCCTTTGGAGAGATAGCGATCGCAGTTCTCTGCCTGTCTGCCCCATACGACGACGCGTATGTAGTCAGTACCGGTCTCTTCACCGTTTCTTCTCGGTCTGTCCACCGCAACCGTGAATCTGCAAACTGCAGTCTGGGTATTAGGTGTATAGCTGAGTTCAGGATCTCTTGGCAATCCTCCTATCAATATTGCTTGATTCATATTACACCCTTTCCTTGCACTACTCTTCGTCCTGGCTGACGATGATATGTCTCATTACGTTTTCATTGATCCTGAGTCTTCTGTCGAGCTCTTTAGGAAGCTCAGCGGAAGCCTTGAACGGCAGTACTACGTAGTAGCCGGTGTTTTTCTTTCCGATGTTGTAAGCGAGTTTCTTATCTCCCCAAACATCAGGCTCTCCGGCCTCTCCGTCTGCATTGATTACGGACTTAACAGTCTCAATCAATGTAGTTTTCTGCTCTTCGTCCAGGCTAGGATCAAGCACGAATAGAAGTTCATAATCTCTCATGTTGACACCTCCTGTGGTCATAATCGGCGCAGGCTCTCCCTGCGCAGCAGGTATGCGCATCCGTATTGACGCGCTCGGTTATTATATACTTGTTAATACAGACATTTCAAGCGATTTCACAGATTTTTCTATTTGTGCTGATCGGGACGCCTTGATTTCATAAGCTACGGCATCTATACTTTGGTATAAAGTAGTCGGAGAGCATTTAGCTTCAACTCATATGGAGTATTTAGATGAAGAGACACGCAAAACTATTCCTTGCAATAACCGCACCGATTGTCATCGTTCTTTTCTGTTTGATTATCGCAGGCTACAGATACGGATTGGCACCTGATTCTGTCAGCAATCTTTCGGTATCTACTTGCTATGCTCGGATGTCTCTGTCCTGGGACAGCGTCCCTCGTGCCACTTCTTATCACATCTATGCATCCGAAAACGATTCTAGTCCGGTGCTGATTGGCCGTACAGATAAAAATGACTGTAGCTTTAATTATAATGAATATAAGCATGATGAAAACTATAGTTTTCAAATTGCTGCAGTAGCAAAGAATCCTCTCACCGGAAAAGAAAATGAAAGCGTCTTATCAGAGCCCATACAAGCAAAGTATGATAGTTCGCAATATGCTCAGAAAATTCCAATCCTGACATACCACGGACTCTGCCCGGAAGGTGTTGAATCAAAGTCGAGTCTTACTACTCCTGCAGATCACTTTGAAGAAGAGATGAAATATCTGCATGACAACGGATATAGAACACTGACTCCGGATGAGTTTTATAATTGGTACAAAGGCATTGAAGACTTCCCTACCAAAACAGTTATGATTACCTTTGACGACGGGGGATATGAAGTTTACTATCTCGCTTTCCCTATTATAAAAAAATATAATTTTGCGGCAACTTTATTCTGTATTGGTAATAAAACCTTAGAAACAACAAATGCATATGATCCTACCAGCAGAAAAAATGATTATGTTGGAATGGATGTGATTAATAAAGTTCGTAGCGAATACCCTCGTTTTTCTTTTGAAAGCCATACATTTGATATGCATAAACGTGTAGACGGGAAAAAACCTGCTGCTGTATTCACTTACGATCAGATAATGGAAGACATCAGTAAGAACGAGCGCTTCGGATATAGCTATCTCGCATATCCATGGGGGAAGTACAGCGATCCTTTTAAAGAAGCTTTGAAAGATAGCAACTACAAAATGGCTTTTGCATACAGGCCGTTCTATTATGCGCTTCGCACCGATGACATCTATGCGGTAAATCGAATCAAAATCGGAGGACGCATATCTTTAAACACATTTGCAGATATTGTTCAGGGAAATGCGGTGTCCAAAGATAACCCCGAAGCGCCTGCTCAGTAATCACAGCCTCTAACTTTATATCTGCTTTGCAAGCAAATTATAGATATTCAGAGCGATAATTAATAATCCCACAATTACCATCAATGGTTTCTCGGGAAGCCTCTTGCAAACTCGCGCCGCAATAGGCGCTGCTATGACCCCTCCGATGATGAGCCCTCCTATCATAAGCCCGTACGACCCAAGGTCTCTCATCATTACGGCAAATGTCGTAGTCTCTGCGATAGTGACTATGAATTCCGCTGCGTTTACGGTTCCTATGGACCTCTTTACGTCCTCGCCGCTCGCTATCATGGACGATGTTACAACCGGTCCCCATCCACCGCCGCCAACAGCATCGAGGAGACCGCCGGCAAATCCCAGCGGATATATCGCACTACCTATCCTCCTCTTCTTATCTCTCGAAGATACGGCTCTCCTGAGTATAATCAATCCCATCAGAATCAAATAGATATCTATCGCATTCTCCAGCTTGCTTCCCGCCTCAGTCACGAGCCATGCCCCCAGTACTCCTCCGATGGCGCCCGGCACGATAAGCCTCAGCAGCAAACTTTTGTCCACATTATCTATTCTGTAGTGAGATATTCCCGACACAAGAGAGGACGGAATCTCTGCGATGTGAATCAGCGCACTTGAAAGAGCGGTAGGAAGCCCCGCAAATGTCCTGAGGAAAGTCCTTCCGCTCACTCCGTATGCCATGCCCAGCGATCCGTCAATCATCTGAGCCGCAAATCCTATCAATATATATATTAGAATGTTTCCCTGCATTACTTTAATTCAAATCTCTCTTTAAGTTCCCCAAACAGCATCTCTGCCATCTCGGCTGCATCACCCTCAGTCGTATCTATCACGACGTCCGGGTTCTTCGGAATCTCATACGGACTCCCTATTCCCGTGAAGTTCGGAATCTCTCCCGCTCTGGCCTTGCTGTATAGCCCTTTCACATCCCGCCTCTCGCATTCCTCAAGCGGCGTACTCACATAGATTTCGGCAAACGAATCCCCGCCTATTATCCTCTTGGCCGTCTCGCGGTCCTCTTCAAACGGAGATATGAATGCCGTAAGAACAATAATCCCGGCGTCATTCATAAGTTTGGCTATCTCGGCAACTCTCCTGATGTTCTCCGTCCTGTCGTAGTCGTTGAAGCCGAGGTCCCTGTTGATGCCGAGTCTCACATTATCTCCATCGAGCAGCATTGTATGCATGCCCCTCGATGCCATTATCTTTTCGAGCTCGTTGGCAAGAACGGATTTGCCCGATCCGGACAGACCCGTAAACCACAGGGTCATCGGTGTCTGAGACAGCGCCTTAGCCCTGGCCTCGCGCGTAATATCATGTTCCTGCCTCTTCAGATTCTCCGCTCTTCTGAGTGCGAACTTTACAGTCCCGCAGCCCGCAGTGTTACCACTCACCTTGTCTATGAGAATAAACCTCCCCATAGCGCGGTGTTTATCGAATGAGTCAAAGACCAAGTCCTCGTGGCAGCTGAGATCCACGCAGGCAAGCCCGTTCTTTCCCACTTTTTTAACCGCTAAATGCTTGCCGCTGTCCGGATCAATTCCGTATTTAATCTTTAATATGCTCACATTCACGCACTGAGTCGCAAGCTTCAGCAGATAAGTCCTGCCCTCGGCAAGCGCTTCCTCGTCCATCCAAAGCAGCTTCGCCTCGAGCATGTCCGTGCACTTAAGTTCCGTATCCTTGGCCAGCACGTAGCCGCGAGATATATCCAAGTCCTCGGACAAGCAAATTGTAACAGCCTGTCCCTTTGCAGCCTCGTCCGCATTCTCTCCCGAGACATTGACAGCATCCACAGTCGCGCAAGCCTCTCCCGGATATATCACGATTTCATCGCCCATTCGAATCTCACCCGAAGAGACATTCCCCTGAAGTCCTCTCTTTCCGTCGAATCTGTTGACTCTCTGAACAGGCATCACAAAGCCTTCTTCATCCGAAGCCTCAACCTGAACATCCTCAAGATAATCCAATAGAGTAGGTCCGCAGTACCAAGGCATATTCTCAGACCGGAGAGTCACATTATCTCCCTTTAAGGCGGACAGAGGTATAGTCTCAATCCTAACCCTCTCCATCTCAGAGGTCAGTTCCCTAAGCTCGCTTTCAATCCCTCTGAACACATCCTCGCTGTATCCCGCCGCGTCCATCTTGTTGACAGCAAATACATATTTCTTAATTCCCATCATCCTGCATATGCGAAGGTGCCTTTTGGTCTGCACTCTCACTCCGCGAACGGCATCTATCAGGAGAACAGCGAGTTCGGATTCCGATGCGGCGACTGCCATATTCCTGGTGTATTCCTCATGTCCCGGAGTGTCAGCCACAATAAACGACCTCTTCTCCGTCGCAAAATATCTGTATGCCACATCTATGGTAATTCCCTGCTCGCGCTCCGCACTGAGACCGTCGAGCAAGAGAGAGTAGTCTCTTTCTCCCTGCGCATCAGAAGACATGCTCTCGAGTTCGAGCGCCCTCTCCTGATCTGCAAATAGCATCTTAGCATCGTATAGCAGATGTCCTATCAAAGTGGATTTGCCGTCATCGACAGATCCGCATGTCATAAATCTCAGGAAATCAGCCATCAGAAATATCCTTCCTTCTTGCGCTTCTCCATACTGAATACCCCTGCGTCTCCGTCAATGACCCGGCTCGTTCGCTCGGAATTAACAGCGCCGCAAGTCTCCCTGTACACCGCCTCCGCATCCGAAGCATCGGACTCGATGCCCCCGGTCAGCGGATAGCAGCCCAGAGTCCTAAACCGAACCTTTTTCATCTCTACCTTCTCACCCGGCAGCAATTCCATCCTGTCATCATCGACCATGATAATATTGCCGCCGCGCATCACCACCGGACGATCCTTCGCAAAGTACAGCGGCACGACCTCGATGTTCTCGCGCAGGATGTACGCCCATATGTCCCTCTCGGTCCAATTGGACAGAGGAAAAACCCTCAAGCTCTCGCCCGGACCAAGCCTTGTATTGTAAAGGTCCCAAAGTTCCGGCCTCTGCATGCGAGGCTCCCATGTATGATGAGCATTGCGAAGTGAGAAAATCCTTTCCTTCGCACGGGACTTCTCTTCATCCCTTCTGCCTCCGCCAAACGCAGCGGTGAATCCGTATTTGTCCAGAGCCTGTTTCAGCGCCTCGGTCTTCATCACATCGGTGTATACCGCCCCATCACGAACGGGATCGAGCCCACGCCTGAGCCCCTCTTCATTTGTATACACAATAAGATCAAGTCCGTTCTCGCGCGCTATGCGGTCACGGAACTCCGTCATCTCTTTAAATTTCCACGTCGTATCTATGTGCATCAAAGGAAACGGAACCGGTTCCGGATAGAATGCTTTTTTAGCCAGATGAAGCATCACCGAAGAGTCTTTTCCAATCGAATAGAGCATGACGGGTTTCTCTGTCTCCGCCGCCACCTCTCGCATTATATAAATCGCCTCGGATTCAAGGCGACTGAGATGCTCTTTATTGCTTGTTCCGATCATATTTGTTATTGTAACAAATAGCAATCAATCACACCAGTATCAAGGGATTCAGCAATGACCGAAGCACAAAAGACAGTCCTCAATCTGACATCCGCCGCACTGTTCGGCACCCCTGTCACCATCCCACCCGAAACGGATTGGCAGGCTGTTTATGATGAGGTTAAGAGCCAGGAAGTCGTCGCTCTGCTCTATCCGCTCACCTCAAACCTTGACATCCCAAAAGTCGTTCTCAAACAGTGGTCAGAAGACCGCGACAAATATCTTCTGAACAACGCTAAGAACATCAGCGGCCACTTCGCTGTACAGAAGCTCATGGACGAAGCAGGCATCCCATGCGTAATACTTAAGGGACTCGCCTCCGCATCATATTACCCTGACTTCCTCCAACGAGGTTTCGGCGATGTGGACTTTCTGGTGCCGAGAAAACCATACAAAAAAGCCGCAGCACTCCTTAAGGCCAACGGCTATAAATATAAGAGTCAGCATGACAAGCACAAGGTATACACTCGCAACAACGTCACATACGAGCTTCACAGAGACATAGTCGGTTTTCCAACTACATCAATAAAGAAAGTGTTCAATAAATACATTTCAGACATCTTCGATTGTGCCAATTCCTTTGAGCACAAGAATCAAAGATGCAAGATCCCATCAGACAGGCTCCATGCGGTAATCCTGCTGGCACATACCGCAGAGCACCTCAGCACCAGCGGCATGGGACTGAGGCATCTTTGCGACTGGGCCGCATTTGCGGGCAGTATGCCTGACGCTTCGCAAGCGTACTCACAAATCTCTGCACCGAATATCTCGGCCTCAGGAAATGCGGCTGGACAGAAGAAATAAAAAAGGACTATTTAGAAGCCCTGATTGAAGATATATTTGCCTTTGGTGAGTTCGGCCGAAGATATGAAGAAACTGTCAAGAATAATCCTGCACTTCAGCCACGCTATTCAGATTTGCTGCATCCGAATTCAATTAAAGCTTTTTTCTCATTGCTCAACAACGGAGCCAGAATAGCGATGCCTGTAACAGCAAAATTGCCTATTTTGCTTCCTTTCGGATGGGTTTTCATTTCGGGAAGATATGCCATGAGAATTCTCATTGGCACCAGATCCGCCACGACTGCCAGAGATGCGGTAACAAATCGTAGCAACAGGAACACTCTCTCAGAGGAATGGTATTTGTTTAAGCCGAAGAACTAGTCATTTCTCAATCCACTCTTCAATTTCATGCTTAGCCGTGGATTCCCATCGCACTTTAGTTCTACCTGTATAGTTGCAATGTGCGCAGAAAGGCTTCGGTATTTCCATCCATTCTTTCACATCATTTACATCAGTTATCTCGCTGATTTTATAGTAGTCCCCCTCCATGTGTATGAACTCTGTTCCGTAGCGTTTATTGATATGTTCGATGTACGCAGAATAAGGGCAAGGATACAGCTTTTCATCTCGGATTTGCATGCACTTTGTTTCGCACTTCGAATATTCATTTTCCGGATCGTAGCGCTTGTCATCTGACCTGTTTATTGCAAAGAATTTCAGTCTCGGATTATATATTCCTGACAGTGCAATTCCCTTTTCTCTCGCTGTCTCGATCATCCGATTGTAATCGTGTTTTGTGGGATAAATAGAAATATAAACTGTTATATTGTGCGCTTTTATCAATTCCCAGAATTCATCTGACATGTTTTTAATCAAAGTGCCATTTGTAATAAGATAAATATCCGTTTTCTCCGAGATGTTTTCTCCGAAGAATCGAATGATTTCATCAATATTTGGATGTAAGAGCGGCTCCCCTCCCAGTAGTCTGAGCTTTTTAGGCTTTATGACTCTGACTGCCGCCGCAGCAGAACGAACCTCCTCCATAGATGCGAATCTCGGTTCCGCCACAGGCGAGTAGTGAGAACAATATTTGCATCCTAGATTGCAGTGGTCTGTTAAGTGGAATTCCAGTGGATATATCAGTCCGCATTCAACTTCATTCTGTTTCACTTTTAATTCCTTTTTATCTGACACGACTAGTTCCCTCAATCATCTTGTTTATTATAAACTATTGGAAATAATAAGGGTAATGCATCTCATTCATTTAGACATGTGCGGACTCGTTTTGTAATAATGTATTCGCACACAAACTTATGATATGATTTTCATAAACCATTTCGGAGGCTCTTATGAACAATCCGCTAATCAGCATAATAGTACCGGTTTATCAGGTGCTTCCATATCTACCCGCCTGCCTCGACAGCATCATATCGCAGACCTTAACTGATTGGGAGATGCTATTGGTCGATGACGGATCAATCGACGGAAGCGCAAATACATGTGATGAATATGAACGGAAAGATTCACGAATCCGGGTTTTTCACCAAAAGAATTCCGGGCTTTCCGTAGCCAGAAATACTGCGCTTAATCATGCGAGCGGATTTTTCTATACTTTTGTGGACTCCGATGATGTCCTGTCTTCACCTGATTATCTTCTGGTTTTATATAAAGCTCTGCTTGAGAACAATGCTCAAATGAGTGTGTGCAGACATTTCACGTTCACAGATGGTGCAAGTATTCCTGTCGAAAGCGTCAGTGAAAACCCCAATGTCACGATCTGCAGCGGAAGAGATTTTTATAAGAACAATAGATTCGATGAGTTCCATTATTCAAGCGCACATGCCAAATTGTATAAGAAGGAGCTCTTTGAGGGAATCCATTATCCGGTGGGCCGCGTCTATGAGGATGTAGCAACGCAACACCGGATTAGCTTTCAATGTGAACGAGTCGCCTGTGTCGATGAAAGTCTATATGCTTACAGGCAGAGAAAGACAAGTATCAGAGGCAGTATTCTGGGGGACGAGACCGCAACTCCGGATTATGTATATGCTCTACATGACAGAATTAAATATTTCTCTGAACTTAAGGATCCTGAGATGGTTCACTTAGCTGAACAGAATCTCTTGCAAATTCTTAACTACAGAAAAGAAAATCTCAAATAGTGTTATAATATGTGAAACAGTATGATTTAGGAGGAAATAATGAAACTTAAAGATGATTATCTAATCTATGATGCAAGCCCCGAAGAGAAAATTGCCGTAGCAACGGGCGATGAAGCCGAAAATTTTACCGGGCTCCTTCGAGCAAATGAAACAGCCGGAGCAATTCTGGGATATCTGGAGCAAGAAATAAGTGAAGAAGAAATTGTAGCTCGCATGCTTGGGGAATATAATGCTACCGAAGAAGAAGTGCGCAGCGGTCTCGCAGAGGTTTTAAGCACTCTCCGTTCGATAGGTGCAATCGACGAGTAGCTACAGGTTATAAGTTTGCATTATTTGATTTTTCTGATTTTTTTTGTATAATACAAGCAACCTAGATGAGATATATTTCACGCTAAGGAGTTTATAGATATGAATAAAAAAACCTTTGTAACACCTAAACTCAAGCTAGTGGTTCTTGACGAGGATGTATTGCTTAACTCTGTTGACCCATGTACAGACAGTTCGGGTGGTGACACTCCGTGTAGCGACACCCCTTGTGGTGACTGTTCAACTTATTGTTCTGAATGTACAGAGTGCGGAAGCGATTACTAGGTTTTAACTTGTTTTTTCAGTAGTTTGACTGTTCCATTTGACAAGGTCGCAAGTTTTAGGATGCTATTCGCATCCTTTTTTGCTTGTTCGTAATCATCTTGCCAGACCTTGAAACTATCACTTTTCTTTTTAAAACAGTTAATGCCATTATTGTATTCGTCGAACACTCTGCGGTTGATGTTTTTTACTTTTGAGATTAATATCTTGTGTTCTTCTTCGCTTAATGGATAATATTTTTTTTCATCCGGATACATCATCGAAAACAGTCTTGCAGTATCTGCGATTCTTTCTCTTGCAATAATAATATTCTGTTGTCTGTTAATGAATAGCATTGCTTTTGCCGCACGCATACTTAAAGAGGGATTTCTGAATGTTATTATTATGTCATCGCGTTCTCTAAGATTGATGCCTGTAGCAGAAAGAAAAGTGCTAACTGTATCAAAAGACTCATTTTCACTCGCTCCGTATGCACAGACCGTCACATGATTTCGACCGAACTGTTTCTCAATAGAAATCAACGCGCTGTCATAATCCATAAATCCTGCACTGTCCATATTGCTAAGATATTCGGAAAAATCCCTTTCCTCTTTTACTGATCCTGATAGCAGACTCTCTTTCCATCTGGACAGAATCCACTCATCCTGTCTCCTCAGGAATACGACAATATCAATTACGGTATCCTCTCCCACTGTTAAGTAAATATTGTTCTTAAGCTCTCTCCAAAAACTCGCTTCCTCTATCCCCTTCTCCCACATAAATTCCTCCGACAGTATCAGAGTATTATAATCTTTCGCAAATTCGGTAAAAGCCTCCATCTCACTTAAATAATCCGGGTTCTGCCACTCCCATCCTCGAGCAGCATTCAGGGACTGCCCGCACAAAAAACCTGCATTGGAGTATGCAGTCCATGGCCGGAGTTGCTCTGAGTAATACCCAATTCCATTGTTCGACAGTTCTTTTCTGTTGCTCCAAAGATAATACTGTAGTGAAGTTGTCCCTGTCTTGGCCATCCCTATATGCAATATCACTCTTTTTCTGTCTGCCAAATTCTTCCTCTCTTAGTAACGCATTTTTTTATCTCCGCACAGGCGATCGTTTCTTCCGGCTTCAAATACGATGGCACGATGAACTCTCTGTTAGCTTCCAAGTACTCCTCTTCCGGCTCTGTAACGCGAATAATTCGCCCTTCAATTCTCATATTTACCGGAGGAAGTCTCTTCTCATTAGCAAGCGTAATAAGTGTCCTCTTTTCTCTTATAAGCTCCTCCCTGTAACAGTCTCTACTGATTGTAGGACAGCCTGTGTAATCCGTACATGCCGGAAGCAGACCGCAGTGCCTGCATTTCTCTTTTCCCATTCTGTTTCTTTCGATATAAGAATCTCGATTTTCAATTGGAGTCTCATCGAACACCGTTCCAACCGCTTCCTGCTCCCCGATGTGTTCGCATAGATTTAACTCGCCATTTGGCAGTATCACCGGTCCGGTCTCGGGAGTATCTACCATACAATAATGGCGCTTCAACTTGCCACGTCTGTCGTAATAGCCTCTGTTTCTATTTTCCGATTCTCTTTTTAATTTCATTTCATTATTATCTTTTCTGTTCTCTCTTCTATTCCTGTTGAACTCTTCCAAGCGTTCGCACAGTTTATCCATCCCATCGTACAGAATCTTGCTGCTATCGTTAGTATCTTCATCTGGTTCTCCGTAGATCCCATGGCAATATATGCTGATTCCGCTGTCCTCTCTGAATTCGACTTCAAGCTCGTCTATGAGCGCCATCAGTTCCTCGAGATTGTCCTCATCCACATTGAGTCGAATGTTCACAACAATCCCCTTATTCAGCATCGAATGTATCCCGTTCAAAACAGCCCTGTATGGAGATCCGCTATAGGCGACATATCTCTTTCTATCGCAGTAAACCTTCTCGCGGCCATCCAGAGTAATCTGAATATTACTTAAATGCCAGTCTTCCTTTGCCTTAGCAGCGAGCTCATCCGTCATAAGCGATCCGTTGGAAATCATGCTTGATGAGTAGTTGATGTCTGACTCCCTCATGGATCGGCAAATTCGATCAATTATGTCCTCTCCCAAGAGCGGCTCACCTCCAAACCAACTAAAGTGAATTCTTGTATTCTCTCTTCCGGTTGCACGAATATAGCGGATGGTCTGCTCCACGATCTCATCGCTCATAGTCTCATACTCGAGCCCAAGCTCATAGCAATAAACACATCTGGCATTGCAGAATGTGGTAGGTAGAATGGTGTACCTCTTGTAGCCCGGTTTAGGTCTCTCTGTGCGCCGCAGAATGGACAGAACCCCCATATATCTTTCCGCCTCATCCAGTTCTTTTGCAACCAGAAAGTCTGAAGCAATCAGTTCTTTCATATCCGGGCTATTTTCATCGTATATGAGTTCATCCTTGTTTACGAACCAAGAGTATTTTTCTGTCTCTATACAATGGGCAGTGAGCGTATTATATACCACTTTTCTCTTTCCAAGTTCAATGGGTATTGCAAACATAGATGGTCTTATGACATCCCCATCTTGTATTCCTTTATTCTCTCCCAAAAGAGCACTCACTTTCGAGTCCGATCTTTGTAAAGTCAGCATCATCTTGTTTCATCCCCTCTTGTTTACTGTCTCAAACGCGAGTCTGGCAGCATCCTCATCTGTGTTGCACTCCATATTGAAAGTCGGAATATCTTTTATCATTTGTTCGACTGTATTCATAATTCTCTGCATGGTATCATGTTTGCTGCTCTTATATATTTGATTCATCAATACTTCCCAAATGTCCTCGTCAGGGACCTCTTCGATTCTGTTTTGCTCTGCTTGTTTTATACGGATAATCGCATGAAGGGGCGCATCAATATTATTCATCCATCTATCTTTTCCACTCCATGGTGATGCGCATGCATAGAATCTGCCATCATATAATCTGATAATCGGCTTGTCGTCGTTTATCATTAACATGCGCTCACCTAAGTATTTTTTCCAAAGTCTCGCATGTGTAGTCTTGCCGGCACCACTAGGTCCTATAAGAAGATACGCTTTCCTGTCAACTCGGATGGCTGTAGCGTGAATCAGAAAAGCCTCATATTTAGGAATTGTTTCCGCAATCTGTCTGTACATCCAAAGCTTTTCGAGTTCAAGACCTTCATATATCTCCCCATCCATATATGCGGCGACCTTTTTCTGTTCCTCTGCAAGATCTGCCTCTGTTGCTCGCAGGACAAAGTCTGCTTCCTCATCGCTTATATAATCCTTACAGAATTCATAAAAGCCCTCGTTAAGTGGCTCTATTCCTATTATTACGCCTGCGATTCTGATTGTTACCTGATTATTTCCCAATTCTTTTGATTCCTTTTATCAACTTGCGTCCCGCAGCTTTTGCAATAAAGCGCGCCCGCGTAATTTCCTTTCGTACTTTGTATGGTTTAACCCAAAGATTCATATATGCCTTGTAGCCCTTGCCGTCAAAATCATATGGCTTGCGCTTTCTGACAAGCCCGGTCATTATGCCCACTATCTTATCTGCCGGCACATACTCGTAGTTGACACAGTTGTCTCCCAAAATTACGTATGTGTCTCCATCTTTCTTTAAAACGCGATGAAGTACGTACTTTCTCTCCGGAGCTGTACCGTCGTTCACATAAATATCTCTTGCATAAAGGACGACTTCATACGGCTTAATCTCTCGGTCCGCCCTCTCAATCACAGCATAATCAACTGAGTCTCTGATAAGCGGTTTCATAGACACGCCCTTGCCGTTCCAAATTATACTGCCATATTTCTGAAGGGCCTCTTCTATGCTCATATTTTCTTTTTTAGGGTTTCTCTCGTCCATATAGCAGATGTCTTATTCTATCTTTCCTTTTTGGATGTGATTTTACCGGCAAATTTCATCAGGTCATTGCACGGATGGTCGAATGGTTTGAGGCTGAAGAGTGCCGTCATGGCCGCCGCAATTAAGAGATAGACGATAAACGCCGCGAGCATCGACCATTCACTTCCACCGAATGCAAGTCCCTTTCTGAGTCCCGCCATGCTCGCATTGTATGTGCCTCCAAATAGCACGCATAGTTTTGGCAGCACCGCCCAGTTTCTGAACAGGTAGCAGAGCGGTCTGTGCCAGAAATATACATTTAAAGTCTTGGATCCCACTTTTGTAATGAACCCCATGTCTCTATCCGGAATCACCGCGATGATTGCCATCGAGATAAGAATCGCGACTGCCCATGTGACCAGCCTTATGGCCCATCCGAACTTAATCGCATAGTCTCCGATGAAATATGACATGTACAGGTATGACCTTCTTCCCGTAAAACATTTCCTTAGGCTGTAGGAGTACCATGGTCCCAGATAGCATGCGAGAAGTGATACCGCGATGACTATCCATCCCCAAATCTTATATCGCTTTTTCTCGATCCATTCGAGAAATGCTCTCATATCCGAATAGTATCCGAGCGCATATATCGGCAGGAAGTTGATCATGCGCGCCAGGCAGAATGCATCTCCCACAGACGGAAAATAACCTATTATCGCACTGAGCAGGAATGTGCCGGAAATGACGTAGAGAGGCTTTACCTTTCCGTCTATGTATCTCATCAGGAAGAATACGAGCTCGAACTCCGCCATTACGAAGAGATACCACGGTATGCCCGGCTCCTCATACCACGACCACTCAGGATTCTGGCCCATCCATGTCCTGGAGAATTGCAGGAAGACTTTGAGAGCATACCCGCAGAGGAAAAACCCGAGCACCTTATCCAGGCGCAGGCGAGTTTCGCCCTTCACTCCCGATGCGGCTCTTTCCTCAGTTATATATTGTTTGTGCATGAGGCCGGATATGAAGATAAAGGCCGGCATGTGGAACATATATATCCAAAGAGTCGTCCATCTTACCAAGTGGCTGTCCGATACATAGTCGGAGGTCATGTGACCCACCACCACCAGGAAGATCAGGAGGGCTTTTACGTTGTCATATTTATAAATACGCTTTTTGATTGTTTTTTGTTCTACCATTCTTGTTTGTGAAGCTTGTTATTATGCCGCTTCTTTTTCCTCCTCGGTATTAGCGTCCGTGCCCGCAGTCTCGCTATTCATCCTTTTTATTACCGCAGGGCTATCCGTCTTCTTGCTGTAATATTTGCTGTCAATGAGGCCGCTGTCTATGCCTCCTTTATACGGATTGGCTTCTCCGTCCGCACCGAGCAGGTGCATACCCTTCTCATCATATCTTCTTATCTCTATTCTGTCATTATATATATCGCATACCGTACAGGTCAGCGCCTCGTCCGCCACCTTAAACTCGGCTCGGTCCTGTGAAGGATCGCAGTTGATATAGTAGCCCGTGTATCCCGCGTTCATATATGTGAAATTCAGTTTTTTCTCTTCGTAAGTGTCCGTGTTCGACGCGCCTTCCTTGAATACCGGCAGTAGCAATGTCTCTCCTTTAGGCTTAAACACGGATGCGCCTCCCATGTAGCAATCCCATCCTTTTGAATGGTTGTGTCCGTACATGTAGATTATGTCGAGCGACTCCGCCGCTTCGTTTACGGCATCAAAGATGAGCGATGAGTAGAGATTATCTCCCGTCGTATGCTTTGACGATGTGCGCGCCGTGTAGTGAAGCGGCACGTGCCCGGCTATAAATACCGGCCGGCCCTCACCCTTTTCGATGAGCTCCGCAAAGCATTTCTGCATCTCCTCCGATGCGGCTTTAACTTTATCATAACAGCCCGGGACTTTCCCCTGTTTCCACGGAAAATCTTCCTCGGTGTTCAATACATACACAAGGTAATTTTTGTATTCGTGAAGTCCCGTGGCCGAAACGGACTCCGTCATCTTGTCGTGATTGCCCTGCACGAAGAGCATTTTATCCGCCCTCACATAAGGAGCGTTCTCCCTGATCGTGCTTCTTATCTCAGCTATCGAGTCCTCCGGGCTCAGCTGGTAGTCATGGAGAACTCTGTCGTTTGTATAGTCTCCGCAAAGCACAGCCGCATCCGCCTCGATGCCGTCTGCCGAAACCGATTTAAGGATCTTTGCCAGCGTTTCTCTCGGCGCATCGAAACCGCGCTGAGCCTGGTAATCCGATGCGAAAATTATCGTACTCCTTTTTTCCGGCTCCTCCTTCACGTACTCCCCTTCAGTTTCTGAAAGAGTCGCAGCATCATCAGAAATGCTACTTCCTGATTCTTCCATTCGGGCATCCCTGATGCTATTTCTTTCAAATAAAAGAAGCCATGCCCCTAAAACGAGGCATAGCATCATCACGCAGATTATCAGGATTGTTTTCTTATTCCTTGGGGATATCATAGATTTTGGATTGCAGTTATTATGTCTCTTGCGACTCCGTATTATTATCAATTACGTTGCCGTTCTCATCAATAAACTGTATAACTCGCATTGTTCCACTACCCGTTCCTGTGTATCTCATTACAAAATTGCACAATTTATAGTACGAGGAACATTTATCTACAGTTATGCTTCCTGCGCCCCATCCCTCAGTTTTTGCGTGTACTATTAATCCGTCTCCGATATATAGCATTACGTGCTTGGAGCCAACAAGTGCATCTCCCTTTTGGAGCTGTGAAATCGAAGGTTTTTTCACTTTTTTCCAATTCCCGTATCTCGTAAATGATCCTTCACTATGTCCTACGCCTTTTCCTGCTTGGCATGCTTTCAGCATATTCTGGTCTCCTGCTCCATGAGAGTAGCACGCATGTACAAAAGGATTGCAACAGTATGTTTTTGCGTAAGAGTGCCCGTTCACCTTTGATGAGCCTTTAAGGTTTTTATTTGGGCCCACATTTGTACCGCAGAAATAGCAGCCGTATCTGTGAGCTCTTTTCCCTGTGCCGTATGAAAATGAGTTGTCATCGGCAATACCAACGCCCCATTCACAAGCAGCATTTCTTGCGGCCTCATTATCCATAGGAAGCTCAACAATCTTCAGTCGCCTTTCTACCTCCGGACTTTGTGATTTTTCGTCCTCGGAAAAGCCCACCAATTTTAAATCATAAGCTTTATCTAGCTCATAATTCGACATTCTGAAAAGGCTATCATCTGTCTCTCCTACAACTTCATCACCGTTAAATATTTTGTATTTGGAATAATGTTCGTCTTTAGTCCATTCAAGAACAAGTTCTTCTCCCGACATTTCCATTATCAACTCCGGAATTGCATAGAGTTCAGCTTCCACCGAATTACTTGCTTCGCTATAGACAGGCTGTTTTTTATAACGAATTGCTTTTACTCTGTATTTATACTTTGTATTTCCCTGAGCACTTTCATCAACATAGTTGTTCGCTTCAGTTGTACCTATGGATTCGCCATTTCTGATAATCTCATATCCTATGGCTCCATCCACATCGGATATATTTAGTTGCATTTTTCCCTTTTGGGTATCAATCTCCAAAGTAGGTTCCTCAAGACTAGGTGTTACTTCTTGTGCACTTTTCACATTTATACCGCTATCTTTTAGTCCATTTTTTGAGGATATTGCATATGAATATTTCGTACCTGTTCTCAGGCCGCGATCTGTATAACTGTTTTCAACTGTTGTGCATAAGTATTCATAGTTTCCGTTGTTCACCGATCTGTAAATCTTATAAGCAGAAGCATCCTCTGCCTTTTCCCATGTCAACTCTGCAGTCGAGTATGTGCTATTTGTTATCTGCAGTCCCTCTGCATTTGCCGGCTTAGGAACAACCAGTGCAAGAAACATAAGAAAAACAAGCATAGCTATATCCGCTATGGATATTATTCGTCTGTTATGCTTAATCCATTCTTTTGCTTTTTTAATCATATAATTGTTAACCGCTTTTTAAGCACTTTTTTCAATGTCATCTTGTTATTATAAATGAAAATCACTATAAAATCATCAGGAGATTCTCTTTTTTTCTTGACGCTAAACCCTTAAAAAACATATAGGATGATTGAACCGCATTCATTGAACTTACTATAATTTGAATACATATTAATAGTTTTTTTGTAAAAGAGAGTAAAGCCATGATTAAGAAAACACACTCCAACATCAGGCGGAATACTTTTATAGTTTGTGCAATTATAATGATTATTATGTTTGCCCAATCTTTGGTTTCCGAACCTGTAAATGCAGCAGATGGCACTGGTAAGGTAAAGCCTAAATCCGGTGTAGTGTTGCGGAAAAAAGCCAGTTCATCGAGCAAGAAGGTTAAAAAGCTCAAAAAAAATGCCACCGTTGTTATTAAGAAGGAAGTCTTTACCACAAAGAACAAGTCAAGTAGCAAGAAGAAGTGGTACTACGTACAGTACGGCTCTAAAACCGGTTATATCAGATCGGATATGCTTAAGAGTGTAAATTACCAGAGTGAGTCAGGCAGAGCAACTGACGATTTGAATTATCGTGCCGGAGCCGGTACTAAAATGAAAAGAAAAGGCACGTTTAAAAAGGGCGCTTCATTTATAATCGTACTTGAGGCAAAGCCTAAAGGATCAAATCAGCTTTGGTACAAAGTTAAGAAAGGGTCCAAGTACTACTATGTTTGTGGCGATTGGGTTACCAAAGATCCTAACGCAGTAATTCCTACCGGCCCTGTGCAGTCGGATTACGCTCTGTCAGTGGCAGATGGAGCTTGTAGATGGGCTGTTTCGATTGCGAATGATAACAGTTTCCATTACGGAAACGGAACTCACTCACGTCATAACGGATGTTATTTCTGCGGAACTCAGCCATCAAGCAAGAAGAAATACGTTGTTCAGTGGGAAAAGACATATTGCTGCAACCCGTTTATAACGGCTGCTTACGCCCACGGAGGAAATGAGCCTACTATGCTCTCTCTCTGTTCAAGAGCAAAGTCCTATATGTCTCCGGAATTTAAAGCTTCACCGCTTTTCTACAATCTGGGAAAACCTGCGCTTTCCTCACTGAAGAGGGGCGACGTGCTGTGTAACAGTAAACACGTTGCTATGTACATAGGTGACGGAAAACTCGTTGAGGCTGCTACTGCAGATGATGGAGTCCCTTACAGTTCAAAGTGGAACAGTTCTATAAGGGTGACCTCTCTATCCTCAAGCAGATACTCGGGATTCACCGCAGCCTACAGATATATCGGCAACAATTAAGAATAAGGTGAGTTTATCCCCAAACCGGACCTTCGAGTCCGGTTTTTGTTTGCACTTGTACATTCAGAGTTTGTCTAAAGTGATCTATGCGTCTATTTAGTTCCTCTCTGTTTTCAGCAGAAAGAACATTTACGTATCTATGAGTTTTATCAGAAAACGGCCCCGTTTTTTTACCTATTTCGATATCATCTAATGAGTGTGCATACAAATATGGGAGGTTTTTGATTTCCTCAAGGCCGTCAAGTGAAACCACTGTACCTTCCGGGAGGAAGAACGAGACGTAGCAGGTAACATTTGGCTTGCTTTGAACTATCGGTGCCTCCTTGATTTCCCCTAATGCAAGTTTAATCAGAAAAGTTGCTGTATCAATGCCCGTACGCAGTTTAACTATATGAGATGAAATGAATCCTCCACCCCCTCTTGCTGCTGATTCCAACAGGAAGGGTTGCCCATTTTTATCAACTATGTATTCACTGTGAGTTAATCCCTGCTTCAGTCCAAAGCCTGTGACTACATCACTGTTATATTTCAGCAGTCGATTTACCAGATCATCATCTGACGCAGATGGATACATCCTTATCTTTGCGGCAAACACT
>CADAJM010000023.1 GCA_902788245.1 uncultured Eubacteriales bacterium
CGGAATCGGAATGCACGTAATCCCTGTAGAGAAAGCAATCCCTGCAGAGTGCGAATCTCTCGATGTAGAGCACATCTCCTACTGGCTCAAGAAATACGAGGGCCAGATCGGTATCGGTATGTGCTCCTGCCGTAAACAGCAGGAAGAGAGAGGCGAAGGTTCCGGAGATATTAAGCAGTATTGGTGCATGGGTCTCGGCGACTTTGCTGACTACTGCAAAGAGACCGGCATGGGATACGACATCACTTATGATGAAGCTATCGAGATTCTCGAAGCTGCAGAAGCCAAGGGTTATGTACATCAGGTTACAAACATCGACGGTGAGGATAAGATCTTCGCTATCTGCAACTGCGCAATCGGAGTTTGCAACGCTCTTCGTACATCCCAGCTCTTCAACACACCTAACATGTCCGCTTCCGCATATGCATCCGAAGTTGATGCTGAGAAGTGCGTAGCTTGCGGCAAGTGCGTTGAGGTTTGCCCTGCAGGCGCTGTCAGACTCGGACAGAAGCTCTGCACAAAGCACGGCGAAGTTGAATATCCTAAGCAGGAACTTCCGGACAACAACTTCTGGCCGGAAGATAAATGGAACTGGAATTACAAGAACGAGAATGGCGTAATCCAGACATGGCCTACAGGTACGGCACCATGTAAGTCTGCCTGCCCTCTCCACATTTCAATTCAGGGATATATCGACATGGCTTCGAGAGGCGAGTACAGAGAGGCTCTCGAGCTTATTAAGAAAGACAACCCGTTCCCTGCAGTCTGCGGAGCTATCTGCTGCAAATACTGCGAGGACGAATGTACAAGAGGAAGCATCGACGAGTCTCTTGCTATCGATGATATCAAGCAGTTCATCGCAGCCAAGGATCTCGAGGCAGAGCACAGATACGTTCCACCTATGGTTTCCACCACAAGAGAGAAGTTTGACCAGAAGATTGCAATCATCGGTTCAGGTCCTGCAGGAATGTCCTGCGCTTACTTCCTCGCAATCGAGGGATACAGCCCTGTCGTATTCGAGAAGAATCCTGTACCGGGCGGTATGATGACTCTCGGAATTCCTAACTTCAGACTTGAGAAGGACGTTGTTAATGCTGAAATCGACATCCTCAAAGAGATGGGCGTTGAGTTCAGATGCGGCGTTGAAGTTGGTAAAGACGTTACTATTCCGCAGCTCAAAGAAGAAGGCTTCACAGGCTTCTTTATCGGAACAGGCCTCCAGAACTGCGGCAAGCTCGATATTCCGGGCGGCGATGCAGCAGGAGTTATCGGCGGCGTAGACTATGTTAAGGATGTTACACTCGGCAAAGCTAAAAAGCTTTCCGGAAACGTTGTTGTAATCGGCGGCGGAAGCATCGGAGCTGACGTTGCTCGTACGGCAATCCGTCAGGGTGCCAAGAGCGTATCGCTCTACTGCCTCGAGGCATATGACGACATGCCAATGGGTAAAGAGGATCAGGACTTCCTCGAAGCAGAAGGCATCACTATCAATCCCGGCTGGGGCCAGACAGAAGTCATCACAGACGGTGGCAAAGTCAAAGGCATCAAGTTCAGAAAGTGCACATCTGTTAAGAACGCAGAAGGCAGATTCGACCCTCAGTTCGACGACAATGAGACTACAGAGGAAGCTTGCACAACAGTACTGTTCAGCATCGGACAGAAACCTGATCTGGGCACACTCCTCGAGGGTACAAAGGTTGAGCTCTCACCTAGAGGCCTCATCATCGCAGACCCTGTCACACTTCAGACAACAGATCCTGACGTCTTCGCAGGCGGAGACATCGTGTCCGGTCAGAAGTTCGTAGTTGACGCTCTTGCACAGGGACGTGAAGGCGCTGTATCACTGCACAGACACGTTAACAGAGGACAGCACCTGATGATCCACCGTAACACACGTAACTTCGTTGCCCTCGATAAGGAAGACGTTGTATTCCCTGTAGACGACTACAGAAGACCGCAGCGTCAGGTCAGAGCAATCGACGAGAGCAAGAAGATGACGATGAACTACGAGATCAAGAACTTCACAGAAGAGCAGATTGCCCTCGAGGCAGAAAGATGTCTCAAGTGCGGACGCAGCGTAGTGGATACCAACAAGTGTATCGGCTGTGGAATGTGCACGGTTCAGTGTAAGTTCGACGCCATCCACCTCTTCCGTCGTCCGGACGGTGACCTCTACTCTCGCATGATTCCTGCAGAGAAGAAGTTCGTAGGTATCGGTAAGAATATGCCGGGTCGTGTGGCAGGCATTGTTAAGAACAAACTGTCAGGCCGCAAATAACCCGAGCAGTCAGAAGGAAACAAAATGCACGAACTAGGATTAGTAAATTACGTTGTAAAAGAAGTAGATAAATTTGCCAAGGAAAACGGTGTGGACAAGATCAAGACAGTCACGCTGGAGTTCGGTGAAGTATCGGGTATAGTTCCGGCTTATCTCTATAACTACTGGGACTGGTACACCAAGAAACACCACCTGCTCGAAGGCACCAAGCTCAAATGCGACGAGATTCCTGCAGTGAGCTGGTGTGATGATTGCAAGATCAGCTACGACACCATTACATACGGCAAGACTTGCCCTAAATGCGGTCAGGGTAACACCTGGTTGCTCAAGGGCAACGAGATGAGAATCAAATCTATCGAGGTCTTTGAAGACGAAGAAGGAGGTTCATATGACCAATCAGGAAATGCGTGACACCGTAGAAAGATTGAATGTCGAACTGTTCAAAATGAACTATAAAGCCGGTGTTCGCCTGCCTAATCTCGAGGCTTTCCTCGCGGGTGACGATGACGCACTCGATGACAAGGCCAAAGAAAGGCTCGGCAAAATGCTGGTTCAGGAAATTAAGAAGAGTAAGAAGTAATAGCACTCAGGCATTTTGAGCAAGGAGGATACAATTATGATAGATCCTACAATGGATATTACGATGGATGAGCTGAAACTTGTCCTTGGCGGATTGTCCGCTGACGGCAGTATCAGCAAAGAGGCCGAAGAAGCAATTCAGAAGAGAATTGACGAAGGCCGCAAGAGAGACCTTCCGCTGCTGGAGGTTAAGAGACAGTTCAGAGCACTTTCAAGTGCAGAGGAAGGCGTACTTCTCGCAGCTGCAGTAGAAAAGCTCTGGTACAAATAATCGTCAGTGCACCAAATGTTGACGAAAAACTTGGTTATCTGCCTTGGATTCGTCAACATCACAGAGCACAATTAGCAAACCATTAAAAAATGTTGACGAATATGAGATGTAAACTATTCTCGTTCGTCAACATTTTTTCTTTTTTTATTATATGTGGTGAATTGTGTTGACGAATATAACACTCAATTCACTGTTATTCGTCAACATTTAGAGGTCGAGGGCCTGTTTGGCGAGTTTGTCGGCCATTTCGTTGTATTTGTTGCCGGCGTGGGCCCTGACCTTTACGAATCTGATGCTCATTACCCGGCGGGCGTCGGCTATGAATTGTTTGTAGCCCTGCGTCAGCGGGTTGTTGGCCTTCCAGAGCCCGTCCGCCCATTTGCCCACGCCTTCGTAGTCGTGGTAAATCTCGATATCATCGATTCCATTTTCGAGGCAGTAGTCTATGGCTGTCTTGGCGCCCATCACCTCGCCCGCTACATTCCTCTGGAGGGCCGCCACATCATCTTCGAATACGGCTTTGAGTTCAGTGGTCTCGCTCATTCCGTTTTTATCCGTTTCGATGATGACGACGCCGCAGGAGAATCTGTTGCTCGAGCTGTCGTAGGAGCCGTCAACATAGGCTCTGTTGCCCGGTGGAAGCACTTCCTCTGCCGGAGCACTTGCTCCCCCAGTGGCATTATTATTCTTTGTGCCCTTGCTTCCGGACTTATTCCCTGAGGAAAGACCGAGGTATGTCATGGCATCCTGCGGATCTGCAAAGCTTTTGTATTCCGCACCGTTGAAACCGTCGACCTGGGCTTTGCAATCCTCCCAAGTCATAAAAATTCCGGTCGTTCTTCCCTTTTTAACTGCGTATACTTTCTTAGCCAAGTTCTGCTCCTTTGAGTCTGTATTAGTTTTGCTATGCCCGGTGTTCGGATTCTCTTCGAATTTCTTGAGGAATGAGCGCCTGTGAATCGGCGTAATTCCTTTGTTCCTGAGTCCCTCGTAGTGAGCCGCCGTGCCGTATCCCTTGTTGCTTGCAAAATCGTAACCGGGATACTCCGCATCAATCTCTTCCATATATTTATCTCTTGCGACCTTAGCCACTATAGATGCAGCGGCTATGGACAGGGACTTCTCGTCTCCCTTTACTATGGCCTCACACGGAACGCCGAATTCAAGTTTAAGTGCATCGACCATCAAATAGTCTATATTGTCTCCATTATTTGGTGTGAGCATCTTATTGCATTCCTCGAATGCACGGCGCATGGCGACCTTGGTCGCTTCGAGTATATTTATCTCATCTATCTCGTTGTTGTCTGCGATTCCTATTCCGTAGGCGACTGCCTTTTCCTTTATTATATCCGAGAGTTCTTCCCTCTTCTTTGCGGAAATCTTTTTGGAATCGTAGATGCCGAGGACGTCAAGGTCGGGCGGCAGCAGGACGCAGGCCGCGTACACGGGGCCTGCGAGCGGGCCTCTGCCCACTTCGTCGATGCCCGCGATATACCTATATCCCTGCTGCCGCAGCTCATCCTCGTGAGCCTTCATCTCGGCCAGCCTGGATATATCCCTTTGCAGTCTTTCTTCTTTCGTCATAGTTTTTCCAGTGTGATGCGTCCGATTACTCCGCCTCTGAACTCGTCGAGCACTATGCGGCCCGTCCTCTCGTAGTCTATCCTCTTACCCGAAAGTATAAACCCCCTCTTAAGAGCGATGTTATCCATATTCTCTATGGCCTCTTCTGAAATCTCATCAAGTTTATATCTCTCTTTCAGCATATCCGGATACTCGGTGCCGAGATATTTGATGAGCTCAAATCCGAGATCCTGAATCCCGAGTATATCATCCTTAATGCTGCCGCAAAATGCGAGATTGAGTCCCACATTCGGATCTTCGAATTTAGGCCAGAGTATGCCCGGCGTATCCAGAAGTTGCATGCCGTTTTGGAGTGTCAGCCACTGTTTACCCTTAGTGACCCCCGGCCTGTCTCCGGTCTGTGCAGCCTTCCTGCCGGTAAGCCTGTTAATCAAAGAAGACTTCCCCACATTAGGCACGCCGACAATCATGATGCGAAGCGGCCTCTTTACCGAGCGTTCCTCGTTTCTCCTGTCTTGCTCAGCCTCGAGCACCTTGAGTAGCTTCTTGATATTCTCTCCGGACTGAAGGTTGAGTGCGAGCACCCTGGATACTCCCTTTTCCTTCCTGATCTCATCAGCCCACTTCTTGGTCTCTTCCTCATCCGCGAGGTCAGCCTTACCGAGCACTACTATGCGCGGTTTGGTGCTGATGAGCTCATCAATCACCGGGTTCCTGCTGGACACAGGAATACGGCTGTCGATGATCTCGATGCTGAGATCGACAGCTTTCAAATTCTCACGTATAAGCTCGCGAGTCTTTTTCATATGTCCCGGATACCAATTAATGTTCTCTATCATGCTTCTTCCTATGAAAAAAGCATACCCGTGAATTTTACAGGTATGCTTTTGACAGTCTTACTCTGCGCTCTTGATTCTGGCAGCTTTACCGGTTCTCTGACGCATGTAATTGAGCTTAGCTCTTCTGACTCTACCCTTCTTAACGACCTCAATCTTCTCGATTCTAGGTGAGTGAAGCGGGAAAGTCTTCTCTACGCCGATACCGTTTGACAGCTTACGAACTGTGAATGTTTCGTTTACGCCGCCGTGCTGTCTCTTGAGCACGTATCCTTCAAATACCTGAATTCTTTCTCTCTGTCCCTCGATGATCTTAACGTGTACACGAAGTGTGTCACCGACTTTGAACTCAGGAATATCTTCCTTTTTGTAATCCATTGTGATTTGATCAAGTACGTTCATTGTTATTCTCCCTTCCTCTCAAGACGTTCTTAGGGCATTCGGCCGAATGCCAGTCCCCAGAGGACCGTCCGTAATAACTAAGTAATTAAGGCTGCCGAAACCGACAGCCTGCATAGATTATCACAATATTATTGCAATTTCAAGGGTTTTTTGAACTTTTTTGCTCTTTCGGGCAAACCCGATTCCCGCATTACGCCCTTGGGTGTGTCTTCTTAAATACGTCTCTGACGTGAATGTCAGTAACTGCCAGATAGGCAATCCCGACTGACATATCCTCAAAGCCCATGAGTTCCTGAAGAGTCTTGAGATCTCCGCCGTTTTGCAAGATGTGAACAGCGAAACTGTCTCTGAGAATTTGAGGGGTCATGCGCTCTGCAGCATCAATCATCGCGCCATAGTCCTTGAGTATCTTCCAGATTCCCTGCCTGGTAAGAGGCTCTCCTCTGAAGTTTACAAATACGAAATCATCGTCTTCGTGCTCTTTACCCCTGATCTCATCATACGCTTCCTCGACATATGTGGTCATGGCCTCTGCAGCATATTTTCCGAGAGGCACAATTCTGCTCTCCTCGTCAGCATCCTTTAGTGTAACGAAATTCATCCTGAGGTTCAGATCAGCAAATGTAAGCCTGACAACCTCGGTAACCCTCGCACCCGTTCCGTACATAAACTCGAGCAGAGCCCTGTCTCTGATTCCTTTTTTGTCATCACCCGGAAGCGTCATGAGTTTGGCCGCTTCTTCGATGCTGAGGTAATCGACCTGCCTCCTGTCTCCCTTCACGGACTTAATCTTCGAAAACGGATTCGCAGATGCTCTGCCCATCTCAATCTGATAATCGTAATAATTACGCAGAGATGATGCCTTGCGGTTTATCGTGGATTTTGACTTGTTTTGATTATTCAGCTCAAGCACGTAGGATACGGCATCGCTTTCATTGCAAGTCCTGAGAGATTTCCCTCTCTCTTTCAGATACTTTTCGAAAGCCTTGAGATCCCTTTCATATGCTATAAGAGTATTCTCGGCTTTTCCCTTTTCGTTCTTCAAATATTCTATGAATTCACGCATCTCGTCACCTAAATCTCTCCTGCCTGTCTGGCAAATAGCAAACCAATTATCGTCTTGCTGTCCCTTATCTCTCCTCGCATGATCATGTCTATCAGCTCATCCGCATCATACTCATGAAGTTCTATGCACTCAGTCGGATCCCAGTGGGTATCTCCGGCTTTGAGTTCTTTGCAGATGTAAATATGCAGAAGTTCCGACGAATAGCCGCAAGTCGGATAATATGAAACAAGATGTTTGATCAACCCGGCAGTATAGCCCGTCTCCTCGGCAAGTTCTCTTGCCGCTGTCAGTTCAGGGTCCTCGCCCGGATCAGCCTTGCCTGCCGGAAGTTCGAGAAGTACCTTTTCAAGTGGCTTTCTGAACTGCTTCTCCATCAGGATTTTCCCTTCGTCTGTAATGGCTACCATTATGGATCCGCCCACATGTTCGACCACATCTCTCTGGGCCTGCCTGCCGCCGTATGCCTCCACCATGTGTTGGCGAACCTTGAAAACGGGCCCTTCATAAACCAATTTACTGCTTATCGTCTTTTCTTCAAATGTCATGCTTTTCACCTTTACGATAAATAATTTATCTATCTAGATTTTAGCACAGATGCATGAATTCTATCTATATCAAATTGAGATTGGACGCCAGTTCGCTGATGAAAATCCTCCTCCATCTCTTCCATGTATTTTCATGCGCTATCGGAGACGGTTTAATTCCCTCGACTATGCTGTCGAGCACCTCCATCCTGTACTCTTCCGGTATTACCAAAAGCGCACGTTTAATGCAAAGAATCTTTCTTGCAGCCTCCTCTGTGACTTCGGGACTGATAAGCCTGCAGCTTTCATCCTCATAAAAAACAAGCTCGTCGTCTCGTTTGCCATGTCTGTGTATGGCATCGAGTCTGTAGAGCCTGTCTATGTCCCTTACTATCCACATGCACTGATGGTGAACCGCTTTAGGCGTTCTCCCGTAATTCTTCTGATTCTTTTGACTCATATGTTTCTCCTCTCACTTGCGTTGAATCGGCGTTTGAATCAGTTTACAGCCTGCCGCCGGTTCTTTTGTGAGTCTTTTGTGAGGAGTGCATTCGTTGTAGAAATCAGTGCATTTTTTGTCGTTTTTCGTGAGTTTTCGCCTCCAATCAAGGCTTGTGATATCTGCTGTAATCCCTCAGATGGTTTGGCGAATGGATGTCAGATCCCTCAGTAATCATCAGACCGTATTTGTCTGCATATTCCACGAGGAGTTCGCTTTGCTCCGGACTTGCCGAAGGGTGGAAGCACTCCACGCCGTCGATTCCGTACTCCCTCATCTTATCAAGTATGGAATACATCCTCGGTTTGAAGACCTCAAAACTTTCGTCCGGTCTTCGCTGCTCCATAGGATGCGCCATGACAGCCATTCCTCCGGCTACATGTATGAGGTCCACGACATCCCTAGACTGCAGAGTTTCTTTATGTATCCGCTTGATATCTTCCTCTTTGAAAACCGTTCTGAATGCTTCGTTGGGATCCTGCATGAATCCGTTAAGATAGAGTATGTATGCAAAAGTAGGTTTGCCGACATAGCGTCCCTTGTTGATGCTTCCCACATCGTCGAGCGTGATTCCGTATCCTCGATCGTTAAGGGCTTTCATCAAAATATCGTTTCTCTGAGCTCGCTTAATCTTTATGTCACGCAAAGCGTCCCTGAAAACCGGATTGTATCTGTCATAACCGTATCCGAGTATGTGAAGGTCCTTGCCCATCGGATCCTCTGAGTCGAACTCAATGCCGGATATGTAACAAAGCCCTGTTTTATCGGCAAAGCCCTCTCCGATTACCGACCCGTCTATACCATCGTGATCCGTAATAGAAAGCAATTCAAAACCCTGATCCATACGCATCTTCAACAACTTTTCCGGGCTCATCGTGCCGTCAGAATAGTTTGTGTGCATGTGAAGGTCACGCTTCAGACCGGATTCTATAATAGTTCTTATGCTTTCTTTGTCATACTCCTTATAAAGCTTCAACGTCTTCCTCTTCCAGATAACTTATATACGGCAAGCCCCTGAGTCTCTGGTCATAGTCGAGACCGTATCCTACCACAAAGAGATCCTCGACCTCAAATCCTACGTAATCAGCGTGGAAGTCTGCCGTACGTCTCGATTCTTTGTTGAGCATGGTGCAGACTTTGACGGACTTAGGTCCCCTGTCGGCAAGTTTGTTCATCAGATATTTCAGAGTATTGCCGCTGTCTACGATATCCTCAACCACCAAAATGTGGCTGTTGTACATGTTGATGTCCGGATCAAACTTGATCTTAACAACACCGGAACTGCTCGTGGATGAGCCGTAGCTGCTTGCAGAGATGAAATCGAGTTTAAAGTCGTTCTTCATATACTTCATAATATCCACAAGCCAAGGCACGGAGCCTTTGAGAGTTCCCAGGAGAATCAGGTCTTCGCCTTCATAATCCTTGTCAATCTCAGCTGCTATTTCCTTTGCTCTTTGCTCGATTTGTTCTCTCGTAAACAATACTTTGCCGATTGTTGTCTTAGCCATTTCGCCCTCCGTTTATCCGCTGTGAAATTCGTCCCATTGTTCGAGCAGGAAATCTATCGTGTCCAGCAATTCCTCATGCCCGCTCTTTTTAAGCGAAGATATAGGGATTATGATGTCATCCTCGCTCATTCCAAGTGTATCGCTTATCAATTTTAATGAACGTTTCTTTTCGTTGCTTCCGATCTTATCTGCCTTGGTTGCCACAACTATGCCGTCGAGTTCGAAGTACTTGAGGTATTCGTACATCTGAACGTCCTGCTCGCTCGGTTTGTGTCTTATATCGACGAGCTGCACTACCTTGATGAGATTCTCTCTGTTCTCGAGGTAGGACTCCATCATGGCACCCCACTTCTCACTCTCGCTTCTGCTGATTTTGGCGTAGCCGTATCCCGGCAGGTCAACTATCCTGAACCTGTCATTGCAGCGGTAGAAATTGATGGTCCTCGTTTTACCGGGGCTTCCCGAAACCCTAGCAAGGGCCTTTCTTCCGGTGATTAGATTCAGAAGTGATGATTTGCCGACATTGGATCTGCCTGCAAATGCTATTTCCGGCAAATCCTCCGGCGGATATTGGGCTGCCCTTACGGCAACCGCCTCTAAATCCGAAGTGTTTATTTTCATGCTATTTAATTACCAGCGGTATTACTTCCTCGAAATCCTCCACAGGATTGAATTCCATAGCCTTTCTGACCGATGACGGAATGTCCTCGAGATCAGGCAGGTTTTCCTTAGGGATAATGACCTTTCTTATACCCTGCCTGTATGCCGCAAGTACTTTCTCCTTTAATCCGCCTATCCTCAGGACCTTGCCTCTCAGAGTAATCTCCCCGGTCATGGCAACCGTCTTATCTGCCTTTCTGTCCGTAAGAAGAGAGAACAGCGCGCTGCACATGGTGATGCCCGCCGACGGTCCGTCCTTAGGCGTTGCACCTTCAGGAATGTGAATCTGTATATCGTAGTCCTTGAATACATCCTTTCCTATCTTGTATTTTGTGGATATTGATTTGATGTATCCCAGGGCAGTGGTTGCAGACTCTCTCATTACTTCTCCCATTTGACCTGTCAGAACGAGTTTACCTGTGCCCGGCATCTTGACCGTCTCTATGGTCAAAGTCACACCGCCCACGGATGTCCACGCCATACCGGTAGTGACACCGATTTCAGGCTCAAGAGAACCTATATCCTCTATGAAAATCCTCTTGCCCAGATATCTCTTGAGATTTCTCGGTGTTACGTTGTTTGTTGAATTCTTTTTGCTGACTATATTTCTCGCAGCCTTGCGGCAGGCATTTCCGATCTCTCTTTCGAGATTTCTGACTCCTGCCTCACGGGTGTAGTACTCGATAATATCCCTTACTGCAGCAGATGTTATAGAGAACTGTTTTTTCTTAAGGCCGTTTTCTTTCATCTTCTTAGGAACGAGGTAGTTCATCGCTATGTGAACCTTCTCATCCTCTGTATAACTTGAAAGTTCAATAACCTCCATCCTGTCGAGAAGCGGCGTAGGAATAGTAGCCGTCGTATTTGCAGTCGTAATGAACATTACATCCGAAAGATCGAAAGGAATCTCGAGGTAGTGGTCCGTGAATGTGCTGTTCTGCTCAGGATCGAGCACTTCAAGAAGTGCCGATGCAGGGTCCCCCCTGAAATCGCTTCCTATCTTATCCACTTCGTCAAAGAGGAAGAGCGGATTGTTTGAATCAGCCTCTATGATGCTGTTGATTACCCTGCCCGGAATCGCTCCGACATAAGTTCTCCTGTGACCTCTTATCTCGGCCTCATCTCTGACTCCGCCGAGAGACATTCTTACAAACTCCCTGTTTGTGGCTCTGGCTATGGACCTTGCAATTGAAGTCTTACCGACTCCCGGAGGTCCGACGAGGCAGATGATAGGGCCTTTGTTATTCTTGGTGAGGTGCTGAACTGCAAGGTTTTCGAGTATTCTCTCCTTGACCTTCTCAAGTCCGTAGTGGTCCTTATCGAGCACCTTTTCTGCTTTTTGCAGATTGCGATTAATCTTATTTGCTTTATGCCAAGGTAAATCAAGTATGGTCTCGATATACGTCCTGGATACATTTGCATCCGGGCTCATAGGACTCATCTTGGCAAATTTATCTATCTCTTTTCTTATCTTGGCGTCAGTCTTTTCTTCGAGTTTGAGTGCGTCGAGTTTTTCTCTCCACTGACGGATTTCATCATCTGCATCCTCTTCTTCGCCGAGCTCTTCTTTGATGACCTGAAGCTGTTCCCTGAGATAGTACTCTCTCTGGCCTCGGTTCATGTTTTTTACAACCCTGTTGTTGATCCTCTTGGCGATCGCAAGTATGCTGTTTTCCTTTCCGATGATGTCGATGAGATGTCCCACTCTGAGTTTGACCGAATCTATCTCGAGAAGAGTCTGCTTGACATCAAAAGATACCTCGATTTCATTTGCTATGAGGCTGCACAGAAGAGATGCGTCATCAATTCCCTCTATCAGAGCCCAGCCGGCCGATTCGCCCTGACCTGAAAGGTCGAGGTATTTAACGAAGAGCTGTTTGAGAACTCTTACATTTGCCTGCATGTTGATGTCATCCGCATCATCGTCATAATCCTCTGCAAGCGTATACGAGCAAAGAAGCATGGAGCCGTCTTCACTGTCATAGATATTTGAAATCCTGACTCTCTGCTCCACCACTACGAGTATACGCACGTATTCATCATTTTTCTTTACGACCTGCTTTACCCTGATAAGAGCACCGGTCAGATAGCAATCATCCTCTGTCGGTTCATTGACCGCAGGGTCTCTCTGAGCTGATACCACGAGGTATTTGTCTCCGTTCATGGCGTGGTCGACTGCAGCCAGAGATTTATCTCTGCCTATGTCAAAACCGACTATCGTGCCCGGAAAGAAAGCTTGACCTCTAAGAGGAATGTATGGAATATTGTTTGTTAATTCTGACATTTATGCTCCCTTTTCAACCTTTTCCTTATCCGCCTTGGCCTTGCTTGATTTATCTTTCAAAACGAGTATAGGAGTCTTGCTGCCATCCACCACATCCTTGGTGATTATGCATTTCTCGACATCCGGCCTCGACGGTATTTCGTACATTATTTCTGTCATCATGCCCTCAAATATACCTCTGAGCCCTCTGGCTCCGGTATTCATCTGCAGGGCTTTGTCTGCTACTGCATGAATCGCGTCTTCTTCCACCACGAGTTCCACGCCGTCCATCTCAAACAGTGTCTCGTACTGCTTAATGATGGAATTCTTAGGCTCCTTTATTATCCTGACCAGAGCATCCTCGGAGAGTTCCGAAAGAGCAACCGTGACAGGAAGCCTTCCGATGAGTTCCGGAATAAGACCGAACTTCAGGAGATCTTCCGGCTGTGCCTGAAGCAGTATATCCTCATTTTCGAAATCGAGTTTCTTTTCGTCCTGATTGAATCCGATAACTTTGCTTCCGAGCCTTACCTTGATAATCTTATCCAGTCCCGTAAAAGCCCCGCCGCAGATAAAGAGCACGTCCTTTGTGTCAAACTGGATGAACTCCTGGTTAGGATGTTTCCTGCCTCCCTGAGGCGGTACATTGGCTACAGTGCCCTCAATTATCTTGAGGAGAGCCTGCTGAACGCCTTCTCCGCTTACGTCTCTTGTTATGGACATGTTTTCGGATTTTCTGGCAATTTTATCAATCTCATCCACATAGATGATGCCTCTCTGAGCTCTTTCGAGGTCTCCGTCGGCAGCCTGATAAAGCCTGAGGAGAATGTTTTCGACATCCTCTCCGACGTATCCCGCTTCGGTAAGCGATGTGGCATCGACTATTGCAAACGGTACGTCGAGTATTCTTGCCAGTGTCTGAGCCAGCAGTGTTTTACCCGAGCCCGTAGGTCCGAGCATCAGGATATTGCTCTTCGAAAGCTCCACTTCTTTGGCCTTGGACGAGGCGTTTTTCTCGAGATGTCTTATTCTCTTGTAATGATTGTATACGGCAACCGCCAAACTCTTTTTGGCAGGATCCTGTTCGATTACATAACGATCGAGTTCTTCCTTAATCTCCTCCGGTTTAGGAAGCCTGTTGCTGCTCGTCTTCGTAGCAGGCATGTTTTCCTCATCGATTATCGATTTGCAGAGGTCTACGCACTCATTGCATATGTAAATATCAGGTCCGACTATAATCCTTCGGACCTGAGAACTTGATTTACCGCAAAAAGAACATCTGAGTTCGCTGTTTTCTGACATATCGTCTCCTTAGTGTTTATCTATGACTTTATCTACGAGACCGTACTTGACCGCATCCTCTGCCGTCATGTAATTGTCCCTGTCAGTATCTTTCTCGATTGTCTTGAGGCTCTGCCCCGTATTCTCAGCAAGTATCTTGTTCAGTCTTTCCTTTACGCTCATCATGTGGTCGGCATTGATCTTGATATCCGATGCCTGCCCCTGAACGCCGCCGAGTGGCTGATGAATCATTACCTCTGCATTAGGAAGAACATAGCGTTTGCCCTTGGCTCCTGCAGCGAGGAGGAATGCCCCCATGCTGGCTGCAAGTCCCACGCAGATGGTGCTTACATCCGGCTTTACAAGCTGCATGGTGTCATAGATGGCAAGTCCTGCGGTCACCATACCGCCCGGCGAATTGATATATACGTTTATATCCTTCTCCGGGTCCTGCGCCTCAAGAAAGAGAAGCTGAGCCACGACCACGCTGGCCGTATGCTCATTAATCTCTTCATCTATGAATATGATTCTGTCCTTGAGCAGTCTGGAGTATATATCATAGGTGCGTTCGCCCTGTCCGGTCTGCTCTACTACATAAGGTACGTAATTCATTATTTGTCTTCTTTCTTGCTCTTCTTCTCAGCCTTGGCTTCTTTGAATTTTGCGTTATCAAAGATGAAGTCGATGGCTTTTTTGGTCAGAGCGTCTTCCTTGAAATAGCTCTCTGTGTCAGAACCTGACATCTGTCTTACCTGATCGACATCCATTCCGTACTGAGCTCCGAACTCCTTCATGAGATCCTCGACCTCGGAATCCTCAACAGTGAAACCTTCTTTTCTGATGATGTTCTTGAGGAGAACTCTGGTCTTAACTCTCTTCTCAGCCTCAGGTTTCGACTGCTCCATCAGATCCTCAGGCTTCTGTCCCATCCACTCGAGGTACTGCTGAAGTCCGATGCCCTGAGCCTGGAGACTCTGGTTCATATCGTAGAGCATGTTTTCGAGTTCGTTCTGAATCATAACGTCAGGTGCCTCTACTTCGTTCTTATTGAAGAGTTCCTCGAGAGCTCTGTCCTTCATCATGGACTCGTCTCTGTCCTTGGCCTGCTGCTGAAGTCTCTTCTTGATATCTTTCTTGAACTCGTCGAGCGTCTCGAATTCGCTTACGTCGCTTGCGAGCTCATCATTGAGTTCAGGAAGGATTTCTTCTTTAATCTCATGAATCTTGCATTTGAACACTGCGTCCTTTCCGGCAAGTTCATCTGCATGATAGTCCTCAGGGAATTTAACCTTAACATCTACGCTGTCTCCGCCGGCATATCCCTCAAGCTGCTCTTCGAATCCCGGTATGAACTGTCCCGAACCGAGTTTGAGCTCGTAATTCTCTGCAGTGCCGCCTTCGAAGAGTTCTCCGTCAACGCTTCCCTCGAAATCAAATACGAGAGTATCGCCTTTCTTGGACTTTCTGCCCTCTACCGTCTCCATTCTGGCCTGAGTCTTCTGAACTCTCTCGAGCTCCTCGTTAACTTCCTTGGCTCCGATCTTGGTCTCCATTTTTTCAACTTCGAGACCTTTGTATTTCTTTACATCGATTTCAGGGAATACCTGTACGCTTCCTGTGATTACGACAGGCTCGTCTTTCTTAACCTCAGGGCTGTCGATTGAAGGCTGTGAGATTACGTCGATATCCATCTCCTTGATAGCGTCGAAATAACCCGTCTCAAGCAGTTTGTTCAGCGCCTCATCCCAGAAAATATCATGGCCGTAATGGCTCTCAATTACTTTGCGAGGTGCTTTTCCCTTACGAAATCCGTCGATTGAGAATTTCTCTCTGTTTGCGAGATACGCTTTGTTAAGAGCATCTGCGAACTCTTCCTGCGAGAACTCGATCTCGAACTTTACTACTCCGTTTTCCTTTGAAACTTGTTTAGCCTTCATTTGTGTTTATCCTCCGATGTTTTACTTACTATACAAATGCTCTCTGCAGTTTGGACATGTCCTCTTCTTCGAGCGCATATTTGTCTTTAATTAATGATAATTTTGATTATCCTGAAAAAAGATAATCAATTATAAAAATTTTAAAAAAAATTAAGCATATAACTCAACTTGCAAGTTATGCATTGCATCTAAAAGGTTTTGTTTTCCACCAAAAGATTTTGCAATTTTCAGAGGACTTCCATATTGTCTGAAAGGATCATTTTGAAGAACAGTCAAATCCTCCAAATCTGTTATTCCTGTACTTGCATATTTATCCAGCAATCCTTCGAGGACCTTGCGAGCTATGCCCTCATATTTATTTAAATAATCTCGTTTTTTGACATTATTAGCTCTTTCAGCCCTAGTTAATGGCTTTTTATCAAAAGCAATATGGCATATCAAATCGAAATCATCTATTTCATCATTTCCTGCCGCTTCTCTTAACTCATCAATAAAAATATTATGCTCATATAATTCATCAATGATTGCTTCTTTCTTTTGAGCAGAAGTCCAGACATTTGTAAATTCAGCCAGATTAGCATATTCCCTTAAAATATTCCTTTTTGTAAATCCAAAGAAATTTTCGGTGATTAAATTACCTTCAGAATCATAACACTGATTTTGCTCAAGAATAACTTTAACTGGAACGTCATTAACCCTATATTTTTTAACAGGATCTGTAATTACAGGCTCATCATCTGAAAATGTTGGTAATGGTATAGGTTTATCACCAGGGCCTTCATAAACATACTCTGGAAGACCATCGAATTCGGGGTCTGCAAATTGACGAGTATTGCCTCTGAAATCCATAATTGTAAAAAATGTTTTTCCTAAATCTTCTCTTAAACGAGTTCCCCGGCCGACAATCTGTTTAAATTCAGTCATGGACTCAATATTTTTATCCAGCACTATCAACTTGCAAGTCTTTACATCAACACCAGTGCTTAATAACTGTGATGTTGTGGCTATAACTGGATATCTTTCATTGGCATCGATAAAGTAATCCAATTGAGCTTTGCCCTCTTTATCATCACCAGTAATTCTCATAACATATTTTGAATTCTCAGCAACAAGGTCTTGATTTTCATTTACTAAAGCTTGTCTCATCCTTTCTGCATGATCAATATCAACACAAAAAACAATAGTCTTATCAAATCTATTGGTCTTTTTTA
>CADAJM010000024.1 GCA_902788245.1 uncultured Eubacteriales bacterium
GCTGAAGTGGCATGCAATCAAAGAGGGATGGTGAATTCCATCCCTCTTACTGTGTGCTCAAAACTTGTACGATCAGTCCTGTTTGGCGCGGCTGCAGGCGTCGCACTCAGGTGATTTGGCGCCGAGCTTCTCAGCCGCGAAGCAGACAAATTCTTTGACTGCAGGCGCCGCCGTCTCTAGTGACGGCAGGGATATTCCGAGTTCTATTTTGCTCGGGGGGTCTATCGGAAGAATGACCGTATCCGTCTGCCAGTATCTCGTGATTCCCTCGTTCATAATTCCTATACCGAGGCCCTTGGCAACCATGTTGATGGCCGTGTAGTTCTCAAGAGTCGTAAGCCTGATATTAGGTGAAATCTTATGCTTTCTGAAGAGTTCTCTTACGTCTGCGTCATCTCCCTCGCTCGGCATGATGAGTTCTTCTTTCTTGCAGTTGCTGATAGGATAGGCATCGAGAGATGCATCCGGATGATCTTTTGGCAGCACTGCCACCATCCTGTCCTCTGCAAACGGAATCCATACGTAAGACGGATTAGAGAGAGGGGATGAGAACGACAGATCGGCCTTGCCTGTCGATACGAGTTTTTCGATTCTGTTCTTGGTTGTTTCTTCTATCTGTATATTTATGGACGGATGTAAATCCGTAAATTCCTTGATTATGCTCGGGAGCATATGAGCGGCGATGCTCGAATAAGCCGCTATCATTACGTTTCCCTTGTACATGCCCGACAGCTCCGTAGCTGCCGTGTATATATCCGTTTCTTTTTCAATATATTCAAGCACCAAAGGATAAATAGACTCCCCCTCGCGAGTGAGCACAACTCCATTACTCTTGCGCGTGAGAAGAGAGAAACCAAACTCGGCCTCCATGGCTGAAACCAGCTGGCTGATGCCCGATGGGGTATATCCCATGATTCTGCCGGCTGCCGTAAAACTGCCTTCGTTTGCAGCAGTTACAAACGCTTTGCATTTTAGAATATCCATGTATGTTAGTCCCTTTATACAGTAAAGTGATAGAACAATTTCTTAAGACTGATTATACCATTCTTTAAAGCCAAGTCAACAGACTGCAGATGTCAGCAGACAGATTCAATAAACAAAAGATCAGTGTATCAGCTGCAAAAAAACCGCGTACTTACCTTGCGATGACGGAAATTTACATTTAAATACAGATAATGTACAATGTGTAGGAAAAACGAATCGAAGCAGTCTGCTTACAGACCGGACACAATAAAAGGAAAGAGGAGAAGCATGTATGAAGTTAGATCCCAATAATGATATGTACCCCGGAGATCTCGGTCTGCTGAACAAAAGAAAGCACCAGTGGAGCAAGGGGGATGAAAAAGCTGCTGTCTACAAGATATATTCAGCTGCAGTACTTGTAGCCGGCTTCGCTGCCATCGTGATTGTGGCCATTAAGACGCAAAACGGACCATCCGGAGCAGGTCAGCTGCCTGTCCATCTGACCATATGGATCACAGCGCTCCTGACATATCTGGTTGCTCACCGGGGCAGGACAGCATCCCAGTCTCCGTTCAACGGGTTTCACAGCGCAAGATTCGAGGTAAGTGACGATACGGTCTATTATGTGTATCAACAGGGCATGAAACTGAAAACATATTACATACGTGATGATGAAATCAAAAGGATCAGTCGCGACGAAGAAGCCGGAGTTCTGTGCGTAGAGGGCAAAGCGACGATAAACACTCAGACCAGAAGTGAAGAAACCGAAGAAAGTATAAATGAGTTCTATGCTCTCGTTCCGTTTGATAAATATGAGCTCGACGACCTGCTCGCACCATATAAACGCAAAGTCGTCAAAGCAAACGGCAAGCTGAGAGAGAAATACAGCGCAGAACACAGATCATAGTTTTCTGAAATGCATATTTAAAAGAGCCGGTCACAGTGACCGGCTCTTTTATAATACAGATTTTTGAATCGAACCTATTACATCCGGATAGCAATCTATGCTTCAGATCCCTTCTTGATACCGTCTCTCAGGTAGAGGAGAGAAGTAATGAAGCAGACGATAACTACCATCAGTGTGAGAGTACGTACGTTCATGGAACCTACGATCCATGCAGCGATTGGAACACCAATCAGTCCGCCGCCGAGAGCCATAGCCCAGCAAGCGTTCATGTCATAACGTCCCTCCTTGATGAACTTAGGACCATTGCCGTAAGCCATCAGGAATGCGCAGGATCCCATCATAGCCGGGAATGCGCAGCTTGCATCGAGTCCGAGAATTACGCAGAGAGCCATGCACGGAGCATAGAGACCTACGCCGATGGACATCAGTCCGCCGAGGATGAAGTTGACAACGATAGCAACGATCAGCTTAACTCCTCTGAGACCCATTTCTGTTCCTTCAAGTTTGAACGGACCCCATCCCATCCATCTTGCAAACATAATGATGGAGAGAAGCATCAGTCCTACGAACAGAGCGTAACGTACTTTCTTACGGTCGAACTTGGAAACAACTCCGGCCATCAGATATGAACCGAGTACGGATGCTACAATCATGGTAACAAGTGTGAGAAGATCCATATCAACGATTCCGAAGAATGCTGCAGCCTCTACGCATACAGGAACCGTGTCGCCTACATTGAGTGTTCCCGGTACAAGCACGTCATCGCAGGACTTAGCTACCTTGAACATTGTTGATGTAGGAGCAAAGGATCCGATACCGAGTGTATCGAAGAAGTTAGCAATGATTCCAGGCCCTATAAAGTTGAACCAAAAGTGCTTCTTCTGCTGTGCCCAGAGTTCCTCTCCACTGCATCCGAATTCAGTTTCCGGAAGTGCACGGATCTCTTTCATCTTTCTGTACATCAGAATGACGTTATAAACAACGCCTAAAAGAGCGATGCCAATAAGAATCCATTTAGACATATAAAACCTCCTAATAATACTTATAAATCATGATAAAAAGATTGAATAGATGATTCAACACTTCTTTAAGTCTGATTATAGCAATTCTTAAGTCCAAGTCAATACTAATGTGTAGATTATGTGAAAATCGGGCTTTGATATTTTTTCTTTTTACAATGTCAAAGGGACAAAAATCGAGCGCTCATTGTTTGATTTATGCACGGACTATATAGTATTATTTTATGGCATGTTTTGATTCCGAAGCCGAATAAGAGGAAATAACAATGAAGAACCCCAACAGAAAAGCAAGAGAGAACCGAAGAGCAGAGACCGGTGACTCCGCGGATACGATAGTCGTATGCTCCGGCAAGTACGGCACGGCTTTGCAGTACGCAAAATGGCTGATGGAAACGCTGAAATGTGATGGCATGGAATACGACAAGAGGAACCTAGGATATGTCAGCATGTACAGAAATGTGGTATATATAGGCGCAGTGAGAAATGGTGATATTCATATGCTGAATATGCTGTGGCAGAATTACAACAATTTCGGACTGGATGGAAGGAATCTGTTTATATGCGGGGTAGGTATCGGGGATATTGAGAGCAGATCTTATTTCAATCTGCTACGCCGCAGGAACGGATGTGAAGACCAGCCCAATATTAATTTCTTTATACTGCCAGGGAGAATCCGGAAAAACAAACTGAAAATGCTCGACAGATCATTATTTAAGGACTTTGCCGGGGGCGGTGCCTACGGTCTGTATGATAAAGAGGATGCGGATATAATCATGGAAAGGGCCGAAAGCAATTACGACGGTATGAGCAGAGAGGCCCTGGACCCCTTAATCATGAGAATACTGGAGCTGAACTGACAACAGTTCGGCTCCTTATTTTTTTATCTGATCTCTTGCGACAGCGCGCTGCGACCGCATCTTTTTGAGCTTGTTGAGGGGTTTTGCGGGGATCCAGCGGCACACTTTTTTGCATCTCTTGTACATAAAATCACCGAATGTGGACGGATCTCCTATTGTAAAACCACTCATGGGGATAACAAAAAATTCCCTGCTTGTGAGGCTCAGATAATAGTAATCCTCATCGTAGAATACGGCGTCTATGTCTTTGTATTTGTTGCTGTATGCAGTCAGCTCTCCCTCTCTGTAGAATGAAGCGTCATTTTGCGTGAACTCATACACGAACTCAGTTCCGTTGCGGTAGTCCTCATCCGCTCTTTTTGTGATCGCGAGCGAAATATACTGCCGGAACAGTCCGAGCAGGATGACCAGCAACCCTGTTACCCACAATACGACCTTAAGAGCCTGAGCTTTTACTATGAACCCGGGCACAAATATCATAAGACCATAGAGCAGCATCCTTGCGGTTACCTTGGGATGGAATACGCGATACGTAAACGTGATGTACGCTTTCAGCACATCCGAGCTGCGTTTTGTCTTTATCTGATAAAGGACATCTTTTTGCTCCGTATCAGTCTTCTTTTTTTGCTGCAGCTCCCCGGACTTTGAAGCTGCTTTTTCACTCTGTGTCTTTCTGGCAGTATTCTTCATTAATAATTATCTCCGTTATCTTCCTGTGCTGTTTACATCAAAGTCTGTTTTCAGTAAGAGTATAATCTGCCGTTCTTTTTTTGTAAACAAATTCCGGATTAAGATTCTTTGACTAATCAATACAAGGGGAGTAAAATGTTAAACAGAACTAACTAAGTTAAGGATACCTTAATTCCATTATACAGGAGCCTGATATGAGCAAAACCAATAACGTTTCGAAATTTCTGGAAATCAAAGACATCAGAAAAGGATACGGTGAAGGCGACACAAGGCAGGAGGTTTTGCAGGGCGTAAGCTTTGCAGCGAACAAGGAAAAAGCCGATGCGGATCTGATAGAGGACATCGAGGAAACGGACATGGTGTTCGATGCCCTGACCTTCGACATTGCGATGACTACTCCTGAAGGCTGGGACAGAATCAATGCAGAGCCTGAGTATGAGTACGCACGCTGCGGTTTTTCAAAAGTTTGATCAAGGTGTATAATCTCCCTAACAGTTCACACAGTAAAGTATGTGTAGATATTAGGGGGATTTCTTATGAAGGAGAATATCATTTTCTGCTATTCGGGCACGGGTAACGGCCTCGATATGGCTAAAAATATAGCCAAGGACCTCGGGGATACCGACATCGTGATGATGCGTAAATACCCGGCCGTTACAGACGTAAGAGAAGCCAAGAGAGTCGGGTTCGTATTTCCGTGTTACGGCGGAGGCCTTCCGGGACATGTGGAGAGATATCTGCATGATATCAAAGTGAGCCCGGACGCATATACATTCGGCATCGCACAGTGCGCTGCGTACAAAGGAGAGGGGCTTTCGAAACTCAATGCTCTGATTCCGCTCGATTACTGGGCTGCGGTATCACATCAGTGCACCTGTATATGGCTCTTCCCGCACGATCTCATGCTTCCTAAGATGGACGCCGAGGCTGCGCAAGCCAGATCCGAGGAATTCGCATCCAAAATCGCAGCAGATGTAAAAGCGGGAGTTAAGACCAAGAAGAAACTCGGCAAAGCACTGGCCAATAGAGTGGAACACGCCAAGTGGTCTGCAATCGCAAGGAAGAAAGGAATGAGCCTCAAGGCGAGCGACAAATGCGTGCAGTGTGGACAGTGCGCGAAGCTGTGCCCGACCGACAACATCAGATATGTGGGTAAAGCTGTCGTATTCGGAGACAAATGTATATCCTGCTGCGGATGCCTGCAGTACTGCCCTCAGGAAGCAATCAGCATGGGTAAAGTCACCGAAAAGAGGGAGCACTACCACAATCCGAACGTGACGGTCGACGAACTCACGCAGGAGATCATCTCATATTAAGACATCAAAAAACCGCCGATGGCGGTTTTTTATTGCTTATTTACTCGGGTTTGTGTCGATTTCGTCGTGGGAGGTTTTGGACTCGCCGTCGACTGCGTTAGCGTCATACAGGTCCTTCTTAATCTGGCTGCTGCTGATCTCAGGAGTTCTGGCCAGGTATACGACGTCGACGCCTTCTTCTTTAAGGAAGTCGAATTTGCCTTCCCAGTCGTCGCCGATTACGAAAGTGTCGATGTGATACTCGTGCATGTCGCTTTTCTTTTGCTCCCAACTTTCCTCAGGGATTACGAGGTCGACGTATCTGATTGACTCGACCAGGGCTTTTCTCTGTTCGTAGGAGAAGTAGCATTTCTTTTGCTTGGAGTTCCAGTTGAACTCATCTGTTGAGATGGCTACTATCAGGTAGTCGCCCAGAGCCTTGGCTCTCTTGAGCAGATTGATGTGACCGTAGTGAAGCAGGTCGTAAGTTCCGTATGTAATAACTCTCTTCATTATAAGAGCTCCTTTCTGTTTCCGATTCTTTCCTTGAGAGTATAACATCTGAGAGAGGGTTTCTTCAATGGACATGGAATGCTCTAAGTGTTAAGATTTGTGATGTATGAAAATAAAAGAGATGAAACAGAGGTAGAAGAGATATGGATTTAAGCAGATTAATCGAAAACTTTGCAGACATCGCGATGTCTATGGGGCTTCGCATCATAGTCGCGATACTCATATATATAGTCGGAAGATTTCTGATCAGCAAACTCGTCAAGGTCATCGGAAAGATGAAGGGATTTAAGTCGCTTGATACCACAGCGGCCGGGTATATCATCACGTTTGTGAAAGCCGTGCTGTATGTCGTGCTTGCTGTAATGATAGTATCTCTGCTCGGAGTTCCTATGAGCTCAGTCATCGCTCTTATCGCATCGGCCGGAGTTGCAATAGGTATGGCAATGCAGGGTGCGCTCGGAAATATCGCAGGTGGCATAATGCTCCTCATATTCCGTCCGTTCAGCGTAGGCGACTATATCTCAACAGGTACGGAAGAAGGTACGGTCAGGAGCATATCACTCGTGTACACCGTGCTTACAACCGTAGATAACCAAAGGGTATCGATTCCGAACGGGAGTCTTATGAACGCGAGCATACACAATGCCACGGCAGAGCCGCTCAGAAGAGTCGATCTCAGATTTGAAGTGTCGGGAAGCGAGCCTATTAAAAAGGTAGAAGCGACCATCATGAAGGCGGTGGTTGCGTCGGATCTCGCAATGGCCAAACCTGAGCCGCAGGTCTTTCCGTTTGAGAGCGTGACCGACGGTCTTTCATACGTGGTCAGAGTATGGGTGGATACTAAGGATTATTGGGATCTGTATAACGAACTCATGACAAGCATACCTACGGCGCTTGCCGCGGCAGGAATTAAGAGACCGGAAACACCGATAAGGGTGATAAATTAAGGGGAAACTAGTTTACTTTCAGAGGGTTCAGAATTTTGCTGAATCTGTAGCATATGGTTCCGATTACAAAGACTCCGACGCCGAGCTTAACTGCCGCGGCCACTGCCGGATACTGATGCCAGTACATAGGCGCCATCCAGTCGATAAACGACAGCAGAACCGCTGCAATTCCCAGAATGAGTACGTTTCTCTTGTTTAGAATTTTCTTAAGAGGCACGTTAGGGAAGAGCATCTTGGCAGTCACGGCAAACAGACCGACCAAAACGGCATAGCCGATGGCGAACGATGCTATGAAAGCACCGAGCGGAGATGAAAATATGACATTCCATAGGAAGGACGCCGCGGTCATAATCGCGGTTCCTATGGCCCACAGAGGAGTGATAATAAGAAGCCTGACCGAAGCAGGGAGATTCAGTACAGCCTGCTTGAACCTTTGAACAACGCCGACTTTGGCGTTTTTTTGTTCGTCTGCGTCATCGTCATCATCGACGGATGTGTTCATATAGTCATCCACGTCCATGACGATAGGTGCCTGCCTGAGCTGCGAACTCACCTGATCTTCGTTGATTTCTCCCGGACCCGAAAAAGCCAGACCCGTCAGAAGAGAGGCAACCAGCAGTACTGTCGTGGTGCCTTTCAGCAGGGTTTTGTGCATTTCTGCCTTAGGGTCGTATTTGCCCTCGAGATAATCATCGGCTTTTGATAACAAATCATCTATATATGACATAAAGCGTCTCCTCTGCAATTATGTATTTGCGTATTGCTGATTAAGTATATCACATTTGTATTATTGGCAATCAGAAGAAAAACAATCGTGAAATATAGACTTTGCCTATATCGAATCGGCACATAAATCAGACAAACAATTGGAATTTAAGGCATTTGAGGACTAGAATAACTGAGTGCATGGGAATTAAACTCCATGCAACTTAGGAATTTTAATGGAGGTATTGTTATGACTGAAAAGAAAAATGACAAACTGTTTATTATCATCGCCGGTCTTGTAATCGGCGTTATCGCAGCGGCACTCGCATTTGCCGGAAACCCAAAGAATATGGGATTCTGCATCGCTTGTTTCCTGCGTGACACTGCAGGCGGCCTCGGACTTCACAAGGCTCCTCCGGTACAGTACATCAGACCTGAGATCATCGGTATTGTAATCGGTGCATTCGCAGCTGCAAACGTAAAGAAAGAGTTCGGCTCCAAGGGAGGTTCCGCTCCTATGACAAGATTCGCACTCGGATTCTTCGTAATGGTAGGCTGCCTTATGTTCCTCGGCTGCCCGTTCAGAATGATTCTGAGACTGGCAGGCGGAGACCTCAACGCAGTATTCGGACTCGTCGGATTCGTTATCGGTATCTTCTGCGGAATTTTCTTCCTCAAGAACGGATACTCCCTCAAGAGAACCTACACACTTTCACAGGGTGAGGGCTGCTGGATGTCAATGATCGAAGTTGTACTTCTTGCACTTCTTCTGGTCAAGCCTGCATTCATCGCATTCTCAGAGGAAGGCCCGGGATCGATGCACGCTGCTATCGCTCTTTCACTCGGAGCAGGACTCGTTGTAGGCGTACTCGCACAGAGAACAAGACTGTGCATGGTAGGCGGAACAAGAGACCTCGTTCTCTTCAAAGAGACAAGACTTCTCTGGGGATTCCTCGCAATCCTCGTTGCAGCTTTCATCACTAACATCGTACTCGGCGGATTCAAGCTCGGAATGGCTGAGCAGCCTGTAGCTCACACTGACGGACTTTGGAACGCACTCGGAATGCTCCTCGTAGGATTCGCTTGCGTACTCCTCGGCGGATGCCCGCTCAGACAGCTCGTTATGTCAGGTGAGGGTAATGCAGACAGCGCAGTAACAGTACTCGGACTTATCGTAGGTGCTGCTTGCTGCCACAACTTCGGACTCGCATCAAGCCCTGAAGGTCCTACACCTGCAGGTAAGATTGCAGTTATCATCGGTATCGTAGTAGTTCTCTGCATCGGTATTGTTAATACTTATGTAAAGGAAAAAGCTGCCGACACAGCAACTGACGCTGCATAGTTAAACGGAGGAATTGATATGGTAGATGCAAGAGGACTTTCATGTCCGGTTCCCGTAATAATGACTCAGAAAGCAATGAAGAGCGGCGAAGACTATTACGAAGTAATGGTCGACACCGGTGCTCCTGTCGAGAACGTAACTCGCTATGCACAGAGTCAGGGATACAGCGTAGAAGCTGTAGATAAAGGCGGAGAATTTCTGCTTAAAATTTCAAAGTAAACTATATAAAACCCCTAAAATGTTGGCGACACTCTCCGGACTGCATCGGTAGACCGGAGAGTTTCGCTATGGTAAGATATTTCAGGATAAAAGGAGATTCTGAGTGAACACATATATTGCAACATTTTTCATGCATTTCGGATCGATAAGATACGAGCGCCTGTGTAAGTCCAAAGGCCTTGAGGCCAGGACCATGCCGGTGCCGAGAAGCCTGTCCAGCAGCTGCGGCACCTGCGTCAGATACAAGGCGGACGAGCCTTTGTTTGATCCGGATCACGACGAGATGGAGCAGATGGTTATTTGCAATGAAGACGGTAGCTACACTCAAATATACCTTGCGGAAGGACTTGCGAAATAAAAAAGAGCTGAGAAGCTCTTTTTTAAATATCGTTTTATTCCGTTTGTGAGATGCCTCTAGAGTTCGACAAGCTCGAGTTCGTCAATTGATTCGAGCGTCTCCCTCGGGCCTACTACGCAGACGCTGCAGCAGGTAACCATCTTGCAAAGAGCTTCGTATTGCTCCTTGATATCTTCGGCCGTAGTCTCGAGCATTTCCCTTCTGAATTTGACTCTGTCATAATCCGTAAACTCCGAGAAATAGAACTCGTCTCCGGCCCTGCCCTTGGCACCCGGTGAAAGCAGCGGATCTGTTGAGGACACCGTGGAGATTATGTATCCGGTGGTGTTGAGGTCCTCTGACGCTGCCGTCTCATTCAGGAAGTCCGGTATGGTTTTAAATACATCGAGAGAGCGAGCCGGGCTCGGATCCCTGTAAGTGTAGCAGTACAGAGCGCCCGTCCTGCCGCCGCTCATTCCGGCTCCGTATGCGCCTCCCTGAACTCTTATCTCGTTCCACAAATGGGATAGGGAAACAATAGTGCTAGCTACTGCCATATGACCGCTCATCGGAAGCTCTGCATCCGACATATCATATGTGATTGCGGAATACGAAACCGCCGACGGAATCACTATTCCCATCCTGCGAGGAAGGGCTGTGCTGTAAGAAGTGCTTTCCGGCTGTGCGTCTCCGCTCGGCAGCATATTGATTAGTCCTTCAATGCTCGCATAGTTGCTGGCAGTTACGCTGAGTCTGACATTTTCCTTCGTAATGCTGCCACGGATTGTGTTTTCGGCAAATCTCGAAAAAGCTTCGAGATCTTCATCGCTCGCCTCGCTCATTTTGTGCATGTATTGCAGGAAAGTGTAGGCGTTCGCCGCTTCGTTTGCAGCATCCTTTGAAGACCATTGTGCGCGGCCCGTGTACATCGCAAGTCTGTGTCCGGCCGACATGGCGCTTCTCTTGGTGTCCTCGTCTATCTGTGTTACGAGTTCCTTAATCTGTGCTTTGTCATCCCATTTGGTGCGAGTTAAGATTTCCACCATCAGCTCTTCGGCATATGAGAGTTTGTCCTCGAGCACGGATGCGCTCGCTTTGATGCAAGGCGTGCAATTTTTGGTATCTCCGTCCTTGGCCAGTATCGCCATGTCGAAGGATATGGCACCTACGTGCATCCTTATCTCGTTCTGAAGGGAGAGCACGTCGTAGTTCTCAGTAGGAAGGTCTTTGAACAATTCGGTCATCAGCGTAGCTGCAGGGAGCTCCTCCAAGCTGAGCTGAGTGACAGGATAATACGAATTGATATATACGATTCCGTTTGAGTGCACCGGATGGAAGAGAACTTGTTTGCCGTCGATTTCCTTTATCTGAGTTTCTATAAGCTCCGGCATAGGATCTATGTCCGAAAGCTCCAGCATAGGAATCTTGGAAATGGCCTCCTCGGAATCCGGAGTCTGCTGCCATGCCAATAGTTCTTCGTTCAGTTTCTCGAGCGCATCTCTTTCATCTTTATTCATGGCCTTCACGCTGGCTTTGACGAATTGTGCTTCGGCTTCAGCCTCAGCTTTTCCGTACTCGCTGTCCGGATTCATGCAAAGCACCGAGAATCTGTGCTTGTCTCCGAGCACATCAAGAGCGATTCTTTCGAATTCATCCGCCTCAACCATGCGCCTCAGATTGGCTATGGCTTCGTTGGTCTCGAGGTGCATGGCAGGATCGCCGCCGTAGAGCCAGGATGCAAACACTGCGTTTGCCCTGTAGAGTGCCTGAGGTTCAGGATACTGTCTGAATCTGAAATCCATCTGGTTGATTGAAGCTTCGAAATCCCTGTGTGAGATTCCGTCTTCGACGGCTTTATTAACTGATTCGCATACAATCTCGAGCAGCTTTGCTGAATCCCTGCCCGGATTCTCTACACCGCGGAATATCATCATGATATAAGGCTGGTTGATGCCGTCTGACACGTATATCTCCATGTCTTCGGCAAGCCCGGATGAGAGCACGGCTCTCTTGACCGGAGACTCGTTGCTGCCGGTGAGCTGTTCGAGAACTACGCTCATGGCAAACATCTTATCTCTGTCTTCCCAGGAACCTATGATGCGTCCGCATACGACCACGCCTTTATCATCTTCGCCTGCAGCGGAGAATTTGATGCTTCTCTTGTCTGTGACAGGGTGCTGATTCACTATGCGAGGCACGACAGGGAGTTTTTCGTATCCTTCGAGATAGCCGCTAATCATAGTCAGGGTCTCATACAGAGGAATGTCTCCGTCCAGATAGAAATACGAATTACTCGGATGGTAATACCTTTTGTATGTCTCTATGAATTGTTCGTAAGTCAGGTCGACTATGGCGTCAGGGTCTCCGCCCGAGTTATAGCCGTAGCAATTGTCCGGGAAGAGCATTTTTAGCATGGTGCGCTCTGCGAGCTGATCCACGTCGGACATCGCGCCTTTCATCTCGTTGAATACAACTCCTTTGAAAGCGGGTTCGCCCTCGGTCGTATCTATATGCCAACCCTCCTGGTAGAAGATGTCCGGGTTGACGAGTATATTCGGTTTAAATACCGCATCGAGATAAACCTCCATGAGGTTCAGGTAGTCCTGTTTGACGCGGCTGGACACCGGATAGAGGGTCTTATCCGGGTAAGTCATGGCGTTGAGGAATGTGTTCATCGAGGTTTTAAGAAGTTCTACGAAAGGCTCTTTGACCGGGAACTTCTCGGAGCCGCAGAGCACCGAATGCTCGAGTATGTGAAACACTCCCGTGCTGTCTTCCGGCAGGGTCTTAAATCCTACTGAAAAGAGTTTGTTCTCGGCTTTGTTGTCAGCCCAGACAAGGCGTGCGCCCGTCCCGTCGTGAATCATCTCGACCAGTTGGCCTTCGATCTCAGCTATATCTCTGATGCGTGTCACGGTAAAACCGTTGATTTTGTCATTTACGTTCATTACATATTTCTCCTTTGCATCAATAATATTACATCATCAATCACAATAAAAGCACGAAAACTAATCGCTTTTAAAATGATTTGAATGTAAAATAGAAAAGGATAGAAAAACAGAAAAGAGGAATTGTTTTATGGAAAAAGCAATGATGCTGAAAGCTGCATGGATATTCCTGATAATGTCCATCGCAATGCTGGCATTCACATTCCGTTATTTTCACTATTCAAAGGAAAACGGGCTTCTGGGTACGAAGTATCATAAGAAGACCATCAAGCCGTTCGTGAGCATGCTCTTTGGAGTTCTCGGAGCGAATCTGCTGTTTGCTTCGATAGTATTTTTCGTGCTTGGAATGCTGCAAAACTGATAACATGAGATAAAGAATCGGAGGCTTTGACAATGATTGACAACGGATTAATCTATTTTTCTAAAAAAATTGACGGAGAAATGCTGTCGGACAAGATCTGCATGAGACCGGATAAGGCCAACAGACACGGCTTCATCTGCGGCGCCACGGGTACAGGCAAATCCGTAACGCTTAAAGTTCTCGCAGAGAGTTTCTCGGAAATAGGCGTTCCTGTATTTATGTCCGATGTCAAAGGAGACATGGCGGGCATAGCGGTTGCCGGAGAGGACAACGAAGGCATGCAGAAAAGAATGGACAGATTCGAGATAAGGGACAGCTTCAATTATCAGGGCTATCCCGTATCCATCTTCGACATCTATGCCGAGAAAGGCACGCCTCTTCGCACGACGGTATCCGAGATGGGACCGCAGCTCTTCAGCCAGGTGCTCGATTTAAACGACACCCAGACAGAGCTCATGCAGGTAATCTTTAAGATCGCCGATGACCTCGGACTGGTTCTCATCGACACCAAAGACATGAAAGCCATGATTCAGTATGCGGCCGACCACTCGGATGAATTCAAAATGGATTACGGCCTCATCCCTCAGCAGTCGGCGTCGACCATCATAAGAGCCATCGTATCCCTCGAGGCAGAGGGTGCGGATATGTTCTTCGGAGAACCTGCCATAGACATCAGGGATTTCTTCCTGACGGCACCGGACGGACGAGGCATCATCAACATACTCGATGCTGAGACATTGATTAATAAACCGAGACTTTACTCGGCGTTCATGCTCTACCTCCTCTCGGAACTCTTCGAGTTACTGCCTGAGGTGGGCGACCCGGAGAAACCTAAGATTGTATTCTTCTTCGACGAAGCGCATCTGCTCTTCAAGAACGCATCGAAGAGCCTGCTGGAGAAAATCGAGCAGGTCGTAAAACTGATTCGCTCCAAAGGCGTATCCATTTTCTTCGTGACACAGAGCCCGGGAGACATACCGGGAGCGGTAATGTCACAGCTCGGAAACAAAATAGAACACGGACTCCACGCATACACGCCTGCTGAGCAGAGGGCTCTCAAAGCAGCGGCAGATGCATTCAGAGAAAATCCTGCATTCAATACAGAAGAGCAGCTTCAGAACCTCGGAACGGGCGAAGCCGTCGTATCCACTCTCGATGAAAAGGGCGCACCGAGCGTTGCCGAGTACGTCGCAATTCTCCCTCCGCAGAGCAGGATGGGAGCGCTCACGGACGAGGAGAGAACAACTGCAGTTGAGCAGTCGCCTCTTAACAGCAAGTACCTCGAGATGGTGGACAATGTATCCGCATACGAGGTGATAACAGGAAAAGCCCAGGCGGCAGCTCCTGCGGGAGAGCCTGCACCGGGTGGCTTTACGAACGTATCAGGCATACCTGAGGGTGAGACAACACGTCAGATCGTGCTCGAAGCCGAGCAGGCAGATGCCGTTGAAGTCAATGTTGATCTCGCAGAACCTGCAGCGGCAACGAGTAAATCCAAATCCAAGAAGTCAGTAGAGACTGAGGAAAGCGGCGGCATCGGAGGTTTGGCTGAGGGACTTCTCGGCAAATCCGGAGCTCGCCAGGTAGTCAGATCAACAGGAGGCTCTATCGGTCGTGAGATAGGAAAGACCGTGGGAGAGGCCGTGCTCGGTAAGAAGGGAAGGACGATAGGCGGAAATATAGGTTCCGCAATCGGACGCAACCTGTTCGGAACACTGAGCAAGCGCTAAACCTTCTTCAAAAAATTGTTACGTTTTTGCCGCATAAGGGTAATAAAAAGGGTGAAATAAAATGGACAAAAAAGATTCCAGGTACGCTAAATACGTACAAATTCTTAAGGAAGAGCTGGTGCCCGCCATGGGCTGCACCGAGCCTATTTCCATTGCCTATGCGGCAGCCAAGGCAAGAGAAGCTCTCGGCAAAGTCCCGGAGCGCATACTCGCTGAGGTCAGCGGCAACATAATTAAGAATGTAAAAAGCGTGGTGGTGCCGCATACGGGAGGTCTCAGAGGCATACCTGCAGCCGCAGCCGCAGGAGCTGTCGCCGGAGACCCGAATGCAGAACTCGAGGTTATTTCCAATGTATCCGAGGATCAGATAAGGGAGATTTCAGAGTATCTTGATAAGACAGAAATCAAGGTTAAGCACGCGAGCACGGGGCACATATTTGACATAGCCATCACCGCATATGCAGGCGATGACACATCTTACGTAAGAATAGTCGACTATCATACAAATATAGTCAGCATCAAACACGGGGACGAAGTGCTGTTTGAAAAGGAGATAGTGGAAACTTCTCCTGAAGAAGGGCTCACCGACAGGAGCGACCTGACGATTGAAAGCATAGTGGACTTTGCAGACTCGGTGGATCTTGACGATGTCAGAGAGACACTGGAAAGGCAAGTAAAATACAACATGGCCATCGCTGAGGAGGGCCTCGCAGGAGACTACGGTGCCAATATCGGAAGCACGATAATGCTCGGCCACGAGTACAGCCTGAACTTCGTTATGAGAGCGTACGCAGCCGCAGGATCCGATGCGAGGATGAACGGATGCGAGCTTCCCGTAGTTATAAACTCCGGAAGCGGCAACCAGGGAATCACGGCGAGCGTGCCTGTAGTGGTATATGGCAGAGGCAGGAACAAGTCGGGTGATGAAATGCTTCGTGCACTGTGCGTATCCAATCTCGTGACCATACATATCAAGACGGGAATAGGCAGGCTCTCGGCATATTGCGGAGCAGTAAGTGCGGGATGCGGAGCCGGAGCAGGCATCGCATATCTGCAGGGCGGCAAAGAAGATGCAGTTGCGCATACGGTCATCAACGCGATTGCCGTCGATTCGGGCATAGTGTGTGACGGAGCCAAGGCGAGCTGCGCAGCCAAAATAGCATCGGCGGTTGACGCAGGCCTCATGGGACTTGCCATGTACAACAGAGGCAACCAATTCTTCGGCGGAGACGGAATCGTTAAGGATGGAGTCGAAAAAACCATCGAGACGGTCGGCAGGCTTGCGAGATTCGGCATGAAAGAAACAGACGAAGAAATCATCAAACTGATGCTGGAAGAATAATATACAGAGAGGAGATGAGGGCAGTGGAATATAAAGTAAAACTGACAGATGAACAAAAAGCGATTCTCGAAGGCTCAAAAGGTGAGACGCTCGCCAAAGTTATGGAGTCTCTCGTCAGATACGGAGAGCTTTTCGGTGCCACGGAGATGGTGCCTATCAGCAGCAAGTTCAATCATCTGGTGACATCTTTCGGGCTCAAGGCCCTCGGACCTGTATACGAACTGATGGATAAACTGCTTGAGGCGGGTGCACCGTCAGGACAGAAGTTCACGGTGGATCCGAAGCCACTCGATCCTAAGGTTCCGAGCAATCTCCTGCAGGATTTAGTTTTCAAGAAATTCATGTACTCAAGGCAGAAGGATTACGAAAAACAGCTCGAGGAACTCGGCCTGCTTTCGGATAATGCCTTTACCTGCACATGCTATATGGATGAGGTCGGAAACAAACCGGGCTTCGGAGAAATTCTATCTGCAGTCGTATACGCTAACTCTGTGCTCGGCGCCAGATGCAACAGAAACTCCGGAATCATCGATCTGATGGGCTCGGTAATAGGCTATGTGCCTAAGTTCGGACTCCTGACCGATGAAGGAAGAAAAGCCGACTGGATAGTTGAAATAAAATGTGAGAAAAAGCCGGAAGCACAGCTTCTGGGTTCCGCAATAGGCATGAAGGTAATGGAAGACGTGCCTTATGTCGTAGGCTTGGATAAGTGGCTCGGAAACGAGCTCAATGATGAAACCTGCACCTACCTCAAGGACTTCGGCGCTGCGACCGCATCTAACGGAGCTGTAGGGCTCTATCACATAGACGGACTTACGCCGGAAGCGGTTAAAGACGGGAAGAAACTCATTAAAAAAGATGCCAAGACATATGTAATAGACGATGCTGAACTTGAGAGAGTGTACAGAGAGTATCCGGTAATCTGGAAGAAACAGGATGCCACACCTAAACTCTGCTTCATGGGCTGTCCTCACATGAGTCTGCAACAACTCAAAGATTGGACGGACAAAGTCGAGGAAGGTCTTAAGAAAAGCGGTGCATCAAAGGTATCAGTACCGACTGTGTTCACGGCTGCACCTGATGTTCTTGAAGCATTCGGCAAGACTGAATACGCAGACAGGCTTAAAGCCACGGGTGTCATAACTTCATACATTTGCCCTTTGATGTATATGAACAACCCTCTGAGCGAGAAGATGCCTGTTATTACATCAAGCAACAAGCTCAGGACGTACACATCTGCCAGATATTACACGGATGATGAAATACTCGAGCAGATAACTCAGAACAGGAAAGGAGGCAAATAAGATGAAGACTTTTCAGGGAAGAGTTGTAGTGCCGGGCAGGGTTTCTGCAGAAGCGCTTGTATCTCATGGAGGTCTTAACACACTCGCCTCCTTCCAAAAGGCTCTCCAATTCGGAGACAAGAAAGCAACTTGCGGAGACCAGAACAATCCGGATCTCTACGGAAAGCAAATGGCCGGTAAAGCCCTGTGTTTGCCGCAGACCATAGGCTCGACAACAGGAGGACTCGTGCTCTACTGCGCGTGCTCTATGGGGAGACAGCCTGCGTGCATGCTGTTCTCAAATCCTATAGATTCACTGGCGGGTGCCGGAGCCGTGCTCGCGGATGTCTGGCTTGAAGACGTAAAGATGCCTGTTGTTGACTCTCTCGGAGATGAGTTCCTCGAGTATGTCAAAGACGGCATGAACATAATCGTCCAGGAAGAAGGCAAAGTTCTGGTAACCGACGCATTCTAAGATTGTAATAGACGATAAATTATAAAGGAGAGGCCTATGCTGGCAATATGTTATCCGAAATGCAGCACATGCAAAAAAGCCATCAAGTGGCTTGAGGAAAACGGTATTGAATACACATACCGTGATATAAAAGAAGACAATCCGACGGAGGAAGAACTCAGGAAGTGGCATGCGATGAGCGGTAAACCGCTCCGAAAGTTTTTCAACACCAGCGGCATGATTTACAGAGACATGCAGCTGAAAGACAAGTTGCCGAATATGTCCGAGGATGAAATGTTCAAACTGCTCGCAAGCGACGGCATGCTGGTCAAAAGACCGTTCGTCGTAGCCGGAGATACAATCCTCCTCGGCTTCAAAGAATCCGAATGGAAATCCTTGCTGTAAATAATACAGCTATGGAGTTATGGACAATCACCGTAGGACCGTGGATAAGCACATGGACAGAGGAAATGCAGAGGGCTTCTGCCCACATGCTTATCCACAGCCCTGCAACAACGAAGAGCCGTTTGCTACAGTCACAAGTGCAAAACCGGCACTTTTTTATTGGCGATTGCCCACAGCCTCCACAGCTGCTACTACTCCCAAAAAACAAACTGAAAGAGGAATTATTACTTACTATAAAAGTGTTCTGTCCTATAAGTAAGTAAGAATGGAAGAATCTTGAGGAGTCGTCTACTTACTGAAAGTTGATTATCTTTCTTCAGTAAGTAAAACTCCGACGATATACATATTCATCAAGCGAGTTTTTACTTACTCTAAGACCAT
>CADAJM010000025.1 GCA_902788245.1 uncultured Eubacteriales bacterium
TCACAAATTCCATTAGATAACCTCTGCCTTTCCGCCTGCCTTTTCAATCTTTTCGGCAGCGCTCTTGCTGAATTTTGCAGCCTTGACAGTGAGTTTCTTTTCGAGCTCACCGTTGCCGAGAACCTTTACTCCGTCGAGCACTTTCTTAACGATGCCCTTCTCTACGAGAGCGGCAGCGTCTACAGTAGCGCCATCGTCGAATTTGTTGAGATCCTTGACATTGATTTCTGCATATTCTTTAGCCCATTTATTGTTGAAGCCTCTCTTAGGGAGTCTTCTGTAGAGTGGCATCTGACCACCCTCAAAGCCCAGTCTGACTCCGCCGCCCGATCTTGAATTCTGACCGTTCATACCTCTGCCGGCAGTTGTACCCTGACCGGTTCCCTGGCCGCGGCCGATTCTCTTAGGAGCTTTTGTGGAGCCTTCCGGCTTTTTAAGTTCATGAAGTCTCATGGTCTTAGCCCTCCTTACAGCTCTTCTACTTTGAGCAGATGCGATACCTTGTTGATAGCTCCTCTTGTTGCAGGGGAATCCTCAAGCTCTACTGAGTGATTGAGTTTTCTCAGGCCGAGAGCCTCAACGGTCTTTTTCTGCTTTGGCTGGCAAGCGATAGGGCTCTTAACGAGTGTGATTTTAAGTTTAGCCATTTCTCTTGCCTCCTATCCGATAATTTCTTCCGGTGTTTTACCACGGCGCTTAGCAACTTCCTCAACGGTTGTCAGGTTCTTGAGACCTTCCATTGTTGCTCTTGCCATGTTGCCGGTGTTGCTGGTTCCGAGGGATTTAGCTCTTACATCCTTGATGCCTGCTGCCTCGAGTACTGTACGAACGGATGAACCCGCGATAACGCCTGTACCCTTAGCGGATGGCATGATGAGAACTTTTCCTGCTCCGAACTCACCTATAGTCTGATGTGGAACCGTAGTTCCGACTGTAGGTACGTATATCATTTTCTTCTTGGCATCCTCGGTTGCCTTTCTTACAGCCTCAGGAATCTCGATTGCTTTGCCGAGTCCCATGCCTACGTGACCTTCGCCGTCGCCTACAACTACTGTGACGGAGAATCTCATGTTACGTCCGCCCTTTACAGTCTTGGCTACACGTCTGATGTCAACGATATTTTCTGTAAGCTCGAGCTTGGATGCGTCTACTTTACTCTGCATTCTGCTCCTCCTTTAGAATTTCAGGCCGGCTTCGCGTGCTGCGTCTGCGAGTTCCTTAACTCTTCCGTGGAAGAGGTATCCGCCTCTGTCAAAGCACACTTCCTTGATGCCCTTAGCTACAGCTTTCTCTCCGATCGATTTTCCTACGAGCTTGGCAGCTTCTTTGTTGCCGCCGTAGAAACCCTTCTTGTTGATGTCTTTGTCGAGTGACGAAGCGCTTACGAGGGTTACGCCGTTAACGTCATCGATAATCTGTACCGAGATGTTGGCGTTCGATCTGAATACGCACATTCTAGGTCTCTCCGGAGTTCCGAAAACGTTCTTGCGTACTCTGGCGTGTCTTTTAAGTCTCTGATCATTTCTGCTTCTATCTGCCATTTTCTTTCCTCCTTTCCTAGCCTGCACTTGCTACGGCGCTCTTGCCTTCCTTCTTCTTGATGATTTCTCCTTCGTAGAGGATTCCTTTGCCCTTATATGGCTCAGGCTTTCTCCAAGCTCTGATGTCAGCTGCGTAGTTGCCTACGAGAGCCTTATCAATGCCTTTAACTACGATGGTGTTAGCATCAGGAGCTTCCGTTGTGATACCTTCAGGATCTGTGAGCTCGATCGGGTGTGAATATCCGAGTTTGAGGACGAGTTTGTTGCCCTGCTTAGCTGCGGAATAACCAACACCTACGATGTTGAGTTTCTTTTCAAATCCGTTTGTAACTCCCTCTACCATGTTTCTGATGAGTGAGTTAGCCAGACCGTGCTGCGATCTGTTTTCTCTTGTGTCATCAGGTCTGGAAACGCTAAGTGTTCCGTCTTCGACCTTAACCTGCATGTCGGCACCGATCTTGGAGCAGAGCTCGCCCTTAGGTCCCTTTACCTTGATGACGTTTCCATCTTCTACCGTTACTTCTACGCCGGCAGGGATGGCTACTGGTCTTAAACCTACTCTTGACATAGTCTACCTCCTACCAAACGTAACAAATAACTTCTCCGCCTACTCCCAGTTTACGAGCTTCCTTATCGGTGATAACACCCTTGGAAGTCGAGAGAATGGCTACTCCGAGTCCTCCGAGAACGTTAGGCACTTTGTCTGCCTTTGCGTAAACTCTGAGTCCCGGCTTTGAAATCTTTTTAATTCCGTAGATTGTTTTCTCACGGTTTGGGCCGTATTTGAGATCTACTTTGATTGTTCCCTGAGCATTGTCGGAAACTACTTCATATCCGCTGATGAATCCCTCGTTGAGAAGAATCTCTGCGATCGACTTCTTCATCTTTGAAGCCGGAATGTCAACTGTAGGATGTCCTGCTGTGTTGGCATTTCTGATTCTTGTCAGCATATCTGCAATTGGGTCTGTCATTGACATAACAGTGTGTTCTCCTTTCTTTAAGCGGTTTCCCCGAAGGGACCTGCGAAAATTATTTTACCAGCTTGCTTTCTTAACGCCAGGAATCTCACCCTTGTAAGCAAGCTCTCTGAAGCAGATACGGCAAATTCCGTATTTCTTCAGTACAGAATGCGGTCTTCCGCATACTTTGCATCTTGTATAAGCCCTTGTTGAATATTTAGGCTTTCTTGTCTGCTTAACTTTCAGTGAAGTCTTTGCCATAATCTCCTCCTTACTAATTAGCACTCTTCTCAAATGGCATTCCCATGAGCTCGAGAAGGGCCTGAGCCTCTTCGTCTGTCTTGGCTGTGGTCGTAAATACGATGTTCATACCTTTGATAGTGTCTACATCATCATATACGATCTCAGGGAATATGAGCTGCTCTTTGAGTCCCATTGAGTAGTTGCCTCTGCCGTCAAAGGAGTTTCTGGAAAGGCCCTTGAAGTCTCTTACTCTAGGGAGGGAGATGTTGAAGAGCTTGTCAGCAAATACGTACATCTTATCTCCTCTGAGTGTGACCTTAGCGCCTACCGGCATTCCTTCTCTGACCTTGAAGTTAGCGATGGATTTGCGAGCCTTTGTAACTACAGGTCTCTGTCCTGTGATAAGAGCGATTTCCTTAACGGCGCTCTCGAGAACCTTTGCGTTATCCTTAGCCTCGGAAAGTCCCATGTTAACTGTGATCTTGGTCAGTTTAGGTACTTCCATAGGATTGGAGTAGCCGAACTTGTCCTGCATGGCTTTAAATACTTCAGTTTTATACTTTTCTTTAAGTCTAATGTCCATTTTCTGCTCCTCCTTTCCTAGTCAATTACTTTACCGCTCTTTTTAGAGACTCTTACTTTCTTACCATCCTTGATCTCGTGACCGATTCTGGTGGCTTTCTTAGCGTCCTTGTCATAGAACATAACGTTGGATGCGTCGATAGGTCCTTCCATGTGCTTGATCTCGGATCCGGATGTTCTTGTTGCCTTGGCATGCTTTGTCTGCATGTTTACGCCCTCGACAACGACTTTGTTTTTCTTAGGGATCGTTCTCAGAACCTGGCCTGTTTTGCCCTTGTCCTTACCTGCGATCACTACTACTGTATCGTCTTTTTTGATCTGCATTGCTACACCTCCTACAGTACTTCCGGTGCCAATGACACGATCTTCATGAAGCCGGTATCACGAAGTTCTCTTGCGACAGGTCCGAAGATACGAGTACCTACAGGAGTCTTGTCGTTTCTGTCCTTGATGATAACCGCTGCGTTCTGGTCAAATTTGACGTATGAACCGTCAGATCTTCTTGTACCGCGCTTGGTCCTTACTACAACTGCTTTTACTACATCGCCTTTCTTGACGGCGCCGCCCGGTGTAGCATCCTTTACGGAGCATACGATTACGTCTCCGATGTTGGCGTACTTACGTCCGGTTCCTCCGAGTACTCTGATGCAGAGCAGCTCCTTAGCTCCGGAGTTGTCGGCAACTCTTAATCTACTTTCAGTCTGTATCATATTCGCTGCCTCCTTACTTAGCTTTCTCTACGATCTTGACAAGTCTCCATCTCTTGTCCTTGGACAGTGGTCTTGTCTCCATGATCATTACTTTATCGCCTATTCCGCATTCGTTGTTCTCATCGTGAGCCTTGAACTTTACGGTTTTCTTAACGCCCTTGCCGTACAGAGGGTGTCTGACGATGTCTTCTGTTGCTACGACTACAGTCTTGTCCATCTTGTCACTTGTGACGATGCCGACTCTTGTCTTTCTTCTGCTTCTTTCCATTAGTCAGTTCCTCCTTTCCTATGCGTTCTTACCCTGTTCGACCTCTCTCATGATGGTCTTAACTCTTGCGATATCTCTTCTTACTTCCCTCATCTTTACAGGATTCTCAAGCTGACCCGTAACGTGCTGGAATCTCAGGTTGAAGAGCTCCTGCTTCATTCTTTCGAGTTCAGCAGTTCTTTCCTGATCTGTCATCTTTCTGATTTTGTTCAGATCCATTATTTAGCTCCTCCTTCCTGACCTTTTACGACGAATTTACATTTGATAGGCAGTTTGTGAGCTGCAAGTCTCATAGCTTCCTTAGCCTGCTCTTCTGTTACTCCGTCGATTTCGAACATTACTCTGCCCGGTTTTACTACTGCTACCCAGTACTCAGGAGCTCCTTTACCGGAACCCATACGTACTCCGATAGGCTTCTTACTTACCGGTTTATGTGGGAAGATCTTGATGTAGACCTTACCGCCTCTTTTGATGGACCTTGTCATTGCTACACGAGCAGCCTCGATCTGATTGGAATCGATCCAGCCACGGTCGTCAGCAGCAAGGCCATATGATCCGTATGCTACGGTATTGCCCTTAGTTGCAATACCTTTCATTCTGCCACGGTGCTGTTTTCTGCGCTTAACGCGTTTTGGCATTAACATGGCGAGTTTCTCCTTTCCTTAATACTATGCTTCTGTCTCCTCTGTAGCTTCTGCAGCTGCAGTTTCTTCAACCTGAGGTGCCTCTACCTGAGCTTCCTCTACCTGAGGTGCTTCAACCTGGGCTTCCTCTACCTGTGGTGCTTCAACCTGAGCTTCTTCTACTTCTGCTACTGTTTCAGGAGCAGGAGCGGCCTGTACCTTAGGTGCCTTGCGAACTCTTGTAGTTGCAGGTTTAACCTCAGGCTTAGCCTCGCGGTCAAATCTTCTTCCGTCTCTTCTGTCGGATCTTCCGGCAGCTCTTCTGTCCTTGCGGTCGTTTCTTCTGCCTCTCTTATCCTTCTTATCTCCATCGGATGCAGGGACGGAATCCTTGAGACCCTTATCGAGAATCTCGCCGTGATTGATCCATACTTTTACGCCGATTTTGCCGTATGTAGTGTCGGCTTCAGCGAATCCGTAGTCGATGTCAGCTCTGAGTGTGTGCAGAGGTACATTACCCTCGCTGTACTTCTCAGATCTTGCGATTTCAGCTCCACCGAGTCTGCCTGAGCAAACGATCTTGATGCCCTTTGCGCCGGCTTTCATGGTGCGGCCGATAGGCTGTTTCATAGCTCTTCTGAAAGAAGTTCTTCTCTCGAGTGACTGAGCTACAGCCTCGGCTGTCAGCTGTGCGTCGAGTTCTGTTCTTCTGACTTCCTCGATGCTTACGTCGACTGTTCTGCCTGTCATCTTGACGAGGCCTTTCTTGAACTCTTCAATGCCCTCTCCGGATCTTCCGATTACCATACCCGGTCTTGCGCACATAACGATTACTTTGACCTTCTCGGCAGCTGGTCTCTCGATTACGATGTTGGATACTCCGGCATTGTAGAGTTTCTTCTTTACATAAGTTCTAATCTGGTTGTCTTCTACAAGGAACTCCGCAAAGTCGCTTTTCTTAGCAAACCACTTTGAGCTCCAGTCCTTGTTGACGCCAACTCTCATTCCATGTGGATTGACTTTCTGACCCATTAGCGAACCTCCTCTTTCTCAGCTTTCTTGGCAGGCTTTTTAGCTGCAGGCTTCTTTTCATCAGCCTTTTTAGCGTCTGCCTTCTTTGTCTCGGACTTCTTTGCTGCAGGCTTTTTGTCTGCATCTTTCTTAGTCTCGGACTTCTTTGCTGCAGGCTTTTTAGCTGCTGCCTTGGCCTTTGTTTCGGTCTTGGCTTCTTTAGTCTCAGCCTTAGCCTCTGTCTTCTCTGCCTCAGCTACAGGCTCCTCGTTCTTAGCTGCAGGAGTCTCTGCCTTAGCCTTAGGCTTGAAGTTTTCTCTTTCCTTGAGGACCACGTTGATGTGGCTTGTTCTCTTAAGGATCATTCCGGCTCTGCCCTGTGCACCCGGTCTCCAACGCTTCATGGTCGGTCCCTGGTTTGCGTTAATCTCTGCAACGTACAGAGCGTCCGTATTCATCTCGTGATTGTTTTCGGCATTTGCTGCTGCCGACTGTACTACCTTCTCGATGAGTTCAGAACCTTTGCCAGGTGTGAACTTGAGAATGGTGAGTGCTTCAGCAAGGTCTTTACCTCTTACCAGATCGGCAACAGGTTTGAGCTTGCTTGAAGACATTCTTACGAATTTAGCTACTGCTTTAGCTTCCATTTGTCTTCTTTCTCCTTTCTGTTACCTACTTAGAGTTTTCTGTCACCGGAGTGACCTCTGAATGTTCTGGTTGGAGCAAATTCTCCGAGTTTGTGTCCTACCATATCCTCTGTGATATATACAGGCACGTGCTTGCGTCCGTCATGAACGGCGATTGTGTGACCTATCATCTGAGGGAAAATTGTGGATGGTCTGGACCATGTCTTAATTACTTGTTTTTCATTAGCCGCATTCATCTCTTCGATCTTCTTCAGAAGCTTCTTATTGACGTATGGGCCCTTCTTAAGCGATCTTCCCATTAACTTGCTCCTCTCTATTTACCGTTTCTTCTTCTAACGATGTATTTGTTAGAGTCTTTGTTCTTCTTACGTGTCTTATAACCGAGTGTCGGTTTGCCCCATGGAGTAACCGGACCCTTACGTCCGATAGGAGCTCTACCTTCACCACCGCCGTGTGGGTGGTCGTTAGGGTTCATTACGGAACCTCTGACTGTAGGTCTCCAACCCATGTGTCTCTTACGGCCGGCTTTTCCGATGTGGATGTTGCCGTGGTCGATGTTGCCGACCTCGCCGATTGTGGCTCTGCACTCCATTCTTACCATTCTTACTTCTCCGGATGGGAGTCTTACCTGTGCGTAGTCTCCCTCTTTAGCCATCAGCTGAGCTCCGTTACCGGCTGCTCTTACAAGCTGTGCGCCTTTTCCCGGCTTAAGTTCGATGTTGTGAATGATAGTACCGAGAGGAATGTTTGCAATCGGAAGTGCGTTGCCCGGCTTGATATCTGCGTTAGGGCCGGACTCGATTACATCGCCAACCTTGAGGTTGTTAGGAGCGATGATGTATCTCTTCTCTCCGTCTGCGTATACAACGAGTGCGATATTCGCTGTTCTGTTCGGATCGTACTCAATTGTCTTTACTGTTGCAGGAATGTCATCCTTATTTCTCTTGAAATCGATGATCCTGTATTTAGGTCTGTAGCCACCGCCTCTGTGTCTGACGGTGATTTTGCCTCTTACGTTACGTCCGGAATGTTTCTTAAGTGTGACGGTAAGAGACTTTTCCGGCTTATCAGTGGTGATCTCCTCAAATGTGGAGACTGTCATGCCTCTGAGACCCGGGGTAGTCGGTTTATATTTTCTGATTCCCATTTCTCTTTGCCTCCTACTTAATTACATGTCCTGGAAAAGCTCGATCTCCTTGCTGTCCGGAGTGAGCGTTACGATTGCTTTCTTGAAAGAGGAAGTCGTGCCGAATGTTCTGCCGAGTCTCTTTCTCTTGCCGCTTACGTTCATGATGTTGACCTTGGCTACGTCTACGCCGAAGATCTCTTCGATTGCTTTGCGGACTTCTGTCTTGTTGGCGTCCTTTGCTACCTTGAACGCATATTTCTTATCAGCTGCCATATCCATCGTGTTCTCTGTGATGATAGGCCTGATGATTACGTCGTATCCGGTCTTCATTATGCGTACACCTCCTCGATCTTCTTGGCTGCTGCCTTGGTGAGCACGAGTGTGTAGTGGTTTACGATCTCGTATACGTTCATGGTGCTTACCAGTGCTGTCCTGACGCCAGGGATGTTGCTAGCGGATCTGACTACGTTGTCATCCTTCTCATCCATAACGATCAGCGCCTTCTTTTCTGCCTTGATGTTCTCGAGAACCTTGACCATTTCCTTTGTCTTAGGCTCTTTGAACTTGAACTCATCTACTACGATCAGCTCGTTGTCAGCTACCTTAGCGGAGAGTGCTGACTTGAGAGCGAGTCTCTTGAGCTTTTTGTTGAGGGAGTATCTGTAGCTTCTTGGCTTTGGTGCGAATACTACTCCGCCGCCGACCTGTGTAGGGTCTGTCGAGCTACCCTGTCTGTGGCGTCCTGTTCCCTTCTGTCTGAAAGGCTTGCGTCCGCCTCCTCTTACCTCTGCTCTTGTCTTTGCAGATTGGGTTCCCTGTCTCTGGTTTGCCAGGTAGTTCTTAACGACTGCCTGAACTGCGAATTCGTTTGGCTCGATTCCGAAGATCTCATCTGAAAGTGTGATGTCTCCAACTTTCTTGCCTTTAACGTCTACTACGTTTAGCTTTGCCATTTTCAGTTCCTCCTTTCTGCTTATTTATCCTGACCCTTGACCGCAGGTCTGATCTTTACGAGGCCGCCCTTCTTTCCCGGAACAGCTCCCTTGATCATCATGATGTTGCGATCGTCGAGTTTCTTTACAAGTACTACGTTCTGTACGGTAACTGTGTCTCTACCCATTCTTCCCGGAGCTTTGTTGCCCTTGAATACTCTTGATGGATATGTACCGGCTGCGAGAGCTCCTGCGAGTCTCTTGTGCTTTGAACCGTGAGTCATAGGTCCTCTGCGGTGGCCGTGTCTCTTGATGTTACCCTGTGTGCCTTTACCTTTCGAAGTTCCGGTGATGTCCAGTTTCATTCCTTCTTCGAAGTCTGCAACTGTGATTACCTGTCCTACTTCGTAAGTTTCGCCTTCGCCCGGTTTGAACTCAGCGAGGTGCTTCTTTGTGTCAACGCCTGCTTTGGCGAAGTGACCTGTGAGAGGTTTGTTTACTCTCTGTTTCTTCTGATCTTCGAATCCGACCTGTACGGCATCGTATCCGTCTGTCTCGACTGTCTTGATCTGTACTACAGTCTCAGGACCGGCTTCTACTACGGTTACCGGGATGACTGTTCCATCCTCGGCGAAGATCTGTGTCATTCCGATCTTCTTTCCCAGTAAAGTTTTCATTATTGTTTCCTCCTAACTTTCTTACAGCGGATCGCTCCGGTTTGCTCGATGGCCTCTCGTGCGATCTTTCTAATCAGCTTAGAGCTTGATCTCGATATCGATTCCTGCAGGTGCGTCCAGTTTCTGGAGAGCATCGATGCACTTTGTTGTTGCGTTTGTAACGTCGATGAGTCTCTTGTGAGTTCTCTGCTCAAACTGCTCTCTGCTGTCCTTGTACTTGTGGACGGCTCTGATGATTGTGACTACTTCCTTCTCCGTTGGGAGTGGAATAGGGCCGCTTACATCAGCACCTGTCTTCTTGACTGTGTCTACGATCTTGGCTGCGTATTTGTCGAGCAGTGCGTGATCATAGGCTTTCATTCTGATTCTGATCTTGGATAATTCGCTCATTGCTTCCTCCTGTTAAATAGATTTGTACTAATTTTCGCTATGCTTGTACAGGACTTCGATGCCTTGAATTTACAAGCTTTGCGGCTCTCAGAGCTCGCTCTTTGAGCCCCTTACACTTGTATGCGCGTTTCCTAGTGGTATGCGCACAACAAAACAACGAAACCTCCGCCCTCATCCGGTGAGGACTTCTCCGCGGAAATTATCCGATAGCCCGGTAACTTCCCGCTTCTTCGCGTTTAACAAGCCTTTGTATTATATTAATCCTGCATGTTTAATGCAAGAGATTTTGAGAAATTTTTTTGAACTTTTTTTGAGGTTTTTTGAGCCGAATATCCTTATTTTGCAAGGCTTTGAGGGTTTCGTTACCTAACACTTCGCCCCGCGTATCCTACGCCCCTACCCGTAGTGGCATCCTAAAAGCTTGCCACAATATATGCTAATTACAATAGTCGGCAATACAAAAACCGCGGAGTTACTTCTCCGGCGGCAGCAGACTGTAGACAAAGTTTCGACCCTGATGAGATCGAGATTTTTTCATTTGTACTATATGATCGATTTCTAACTTAATATAGTACAGATTTTTCACCCGCCATGCGGTGCCTTTATACTAGCACGCTTCATTATGCCTGAATCTAGTACAAGAATCGCCATGGAAATGGATTGCAAATCTTATTTTCTATACTAGGACTGACACTTTACCTCTCTCCTAGTACAGAAAGTCGATTTGAAAGAAGACGTTTTTATACTAGATTCAAAGAAAATGTCTGAATACACCCAAAACCACTTCTTGCACGATCTAATTCTTATACGAGGAGTTCATCATTTCATTGGATTTAGTATAAAACGGGCTTTGGACTTGATGTGCCTACTCATTAGAAGGCCATGGATTATGTGGATAAGCGAAGAGCCATGGATAAGTCCATGGACAGAGGAACCTGCCCACCGACTTATCCACCGCTCCAGGGTAATCATCAGCGTCGCTTATCAACATAATCCACCGCCTCGACTACGACTGGCAATCAATAATAAAGAATAATAATCTATATTGTTGTTATTATTAAACGTTCGTAGTAGCAGTTGTGCAGGCTGTGGGTAACCGGCAAGAGTAAATGATAGATAGATGTGGGTAGATAGAGGCAGGCTGTGAATAAGTGTGTGTGCAGAGTTGCATTCCTGAGCAATTAACAACGCTGTGCATGCACTTATTCATGGCACTGCGCCGGTTATCCATAACTGCACAGCTGAACCTATTGAATAAGAAAATTCCAAGCCAGAGCTTGGAATTTGTCTAAAGTCTGTCGCGGAGTTGTTACTCCGGCGGTTTATTTAGTTCTATCTATTATCCTTGGCGCAGGCGCTCGGCGGCCTCTTCGCGCTCCTTGCAGATCTGGCGCCAGTTAGGCGCTTTCTCCAGAAGCTCCGTAAACGCTCTGAGCGCTTCTGGTATGTCTATCTGTTGAGGACATACGGCCGAGCAGGCTCCGCAGCCTATGCACTTATCCGGCCACTTGTCCTCCGGTGTCTCGTCCATCATCATAGGGACAGTAAGCGTGGTCTGGAACTTCAGGTCGTTGTAGCCCGCAAGCAAAGTCGGGATGTCGAGCTCCATCGGGCAGCCCTCACAGCAATATCTGCATGCGGTGCACGGCACTCCGTTCTTGAGGGTGTCTGCTATTTCATTCAGCAGTCCGAGCTCCGCATCATTCAGCTCCTCCCCTTCCGAGAAAGTCCTGATATTGTCCTTCATCTGATCAAACGCGGACATGCCGCTCAGTATGACTTTTACGCCCTCTACCTGCTCTATCCATCTGAGCGCCCACGATGCTATCGAGTCATCCGGTCTCAGAGCTTTGAGTTTGGCGTTGTTGTCTTCTCCCGTATCCGCAAGTTTACCGCCTCTCAGAGGTTCCATCACGATGATAGGAATTCCTCTCGCGTTTAATATATCCACTTTCTTCTTGGCATCCTGCAATGTCCAGTCTATGTAGTTGAGCTGGATCTGGCAGAAGTCCGGTTTTTCTCCGAGCTTGCCTTCGATGAAGTCCAGTATCTCTTCGAGATTGTCCGCGTTTGCGTGAGTAGAGAGTCCCAGGTGTTTAATCCTGCCGCATCTCTTTTGCTGTGCGAAATATTCGATTATACCGAAGTCTTCATTAGTATATGTAGGCATGCTGTTTTCGCATACGTTGTGAAGAAGGTAGAAATCGAAATAGTCTACGCGGCATCTCTTTAGCTGTTCGTCAAATATCCTCTCGCAATCGTATTCTGACATGAACTGGTGGCCCGGGAATTTGTCCGCGACATAATATGTGTTGCGAGGATACTTATCCAAGGCCTCTCCGAGAGATATTTCCGAATAGCCGTCGTGATACGGATAGGCTGTATCGAAGTAGTTGACTCCGTGCTCTATCGCATAGTCTGCCATTCTGTTAACCTGCTCCTGGTCAATCGATTTGTCTTCCAGCAGAGGAAGTCTCATCATGCCGAAACCGAGGAGGGATACCTTCTCTCCGCATAATTCTCTGTATTTCATATTCATCCCTTTCTTTATCCCTTATATCATTCCCATAATCATGCCGATGACGAATGGGATGAGCCATATGCGCCATACCGCCATGCTGTACTTATGGAAAGTTTTGGCACCTTCTTTGTCTTTGAGCACTATAACCGCCGTTGCCCATACGGCGTGCACGAGCATGAGCACTATCGCTATGATGCCCGTAATGCCGTGGAGGCTCGCCAGGAAACCTTCGCTTCCGCTGTTCAGGCTCGCCATCAGGCCCGTCCCGGCTGAGTCCGCACAGAATCCAAGCCAAAAGAACACAAGGTGTATAGGTTTGAGCACTTTTTCCTTATGCTCCTTCCATACTCCGAGTGTATAGAAAACGAGCGCCAGTGTTATGGCTATAACCGCTTTGATTAAAGTCGGTGACATAATCTATCCTCTATACCCGCGATCTTTTTAGCCCGGTGGCCACTGCATGGCGCGTTTGCCGAGAATATGTATGTGCAGGTGCTGCACGGTCTGTTGGCCGTCCTCACCTGTGTTGATTACGCATCTGTATCCGTTCTCAAGACCTTCTGATGCTGCGACTTCCTTAATCTTGAGCATCATATGACCCATGAGTTCTGCGTGCTCATCTCCGAGATCGTCGAGAGAAGCCACATGAACTTTCGGAACCATCAGCATATGCACCGGCGCCTGAGGCGATGCGTCGCGAAATACGGCGATTTTATCATCCTCGTAGACCATGTCCGTAGGAATCTCACCGTTTGCAAGTTTGCAGAAAATGCAATCTCCCATGCTTCTGTACCTCCTGATTATTTTATATATCAATTTATTTACGAACGGGTTAATCATATCTCTATTCCGCAAGGACGGCCTTGCAACCGTCTTTGTAGTTCTCTGTTAATTTTACCTTGCAAAACTCTCCAAGTCGAGTGCTAGAATTGCCGCCTCCAAAACCAGTGGCATCTATGTACACCTTTATGTAATTATCCGTGTATCCTGTGACGTATCCGTCCTGCTCTTCCTCTGCGAGAACTCTGCACAGAGCGTCGAAGTTCTTTTCGTTAAACTCACGCGCTGTCTCGGTCGCTGTCTTCTCAAGTCTCGCGGCTCTCTCCTTGCTGATCTCTCCTGCTACTCTGCCTTTAAGTTCTGCGCCTTTGGTTCCCTTTCTCGGAGAGTACCTGAAAGCATGCACCCTGGCAAACTCAGCCTGTCTTACTATGTCGAGCGAGTCATCGAAGTCCGCATCGCTTTCTCCGGGAAATCCCACAATTATGTCTGTCGTGATTCCGTAAAGCGGATCATGCTCTCTCAGCATCCTGACTATGTCCAGATAGTCCTCCCTGCTGTAGTGCCTGTTCATGGATTCGAGAACCGAATCGCTCCCGCTTTGAATCGAAAGGTGCAGATGATGGCAGAGCTTTTCGTATTTGATCAGCCTCTCTACGTTCTCCTTGTCTACCACAGTCGGTTCCAGTGAGCTGAGGCGTATCCTGAAGTCCGCATCTATATCATCTATCCTCTTTATTATTACCTCGAGTCCCGAGAGGCCCTCTTCATCCGCTTTTCTCTCAAATTCGAATTCCGGCTCCGTGCCGTACAGGGCCGTATTGATGCCGGTCAGGATTATCTCTTTATATCCCTTTGCCACGAGAGTTCTCGCCTCTTCTACCACATCTTCCGGCTTTCTGCTCCTGACTCTGCCTCTTGCATACGGAATAAGGCAGTAGGAGCAAAACCTGTTGCAGCCTTCTTCTATCTTTATGTACGCCCTGCACATGGAGGACTCATCCGAAGTGACGATTCCCATATCCTCATAGTGCAGCAGTTCGTCATATCCGAGGACGTGGCTTGAAGCATCTGCGGATGTTCGGTTTTCAAATAGGGTAAATGCCCTCTCGGCTATTTCATTCTTCAGACTGTTTCCTATTACCAGGTCGACCTCCGGCATTGCGGAGACTTCCTCTGCCGCCACCTGAGCATAACAGCCCGTCACCACTATGATTGCATCAGGATTTACTGAGTTCATCCTTCGTATATACTGTCTGGACTTTCTGTCCGCCATATTGGTAACCGTGCAGGTGTTGACCACATAAATGTCCGCAAATTCGTCCTCGTCTACAATCTCAGCACCACGAGAAACGAAGGCCTCTTTAATGGCCTCCGTCTCGTATTGATTCACTTTGCATCCCAGAGTATGAAATGCTGCTTTCATCCGATGATTGTCTCCTCAATTGAGCATCTTTGGTGTGTGCTCCATTTACTTGATTTTACAGTGTTTTGACGTCAATTGAGTCTATCATCCCTGCGCTTTTTGGTCAACAGCAGCGCCTCTGCCGAAACGCCTATCGCCACCAGATAATACAGAAGCGCGAGATTGCCTCCATCACCTGTATCTGCTCCTTTGCTGCTGTACGCTCCTTTTACCTGTCCCGGGTCCACAATCTTTACGGTCTGCTCCTTGCACTTGATATCCGCATGTTCTGCGATTTGCTCTCCTTCATACTTGAGATATTCAAATGCAACCGCAGACTTCCCCGACAGGTTCTCACCGCTGAAAGCAAATCTTACCTCTACGTTCCCTTTCTCCTTTTCGGCATAGAACTCAGTAAATCCCCTTATCTCTTTTCCATTGTCATCAAGCAGCGGTTCTCCGGTCTTCTTGTCCATCAGTATCCCTTCGATAAGGTACTTCCTGCCCGGCTTCAGCCCTTTGTAATCCACGCTGTCGATTATGAGGATTTCGTCCTCCGCCCCGGCTTTTCCCGTCCCGGACTTGCCGTCGCGCGCATTTGTGCCAAGTTGAGGCACGGGCTCTTTTGCATCATCATATGTACCGAGATCTAGAGTGAAGCCCGCCCTTTCGATTGTTATCTCGTCGCTTATCAGTTCGTAGCCTTTGTTGGCCTCGCTTCTGATCTCCTCCATGAGATATTTGTCATAAGGAAGTGCGCCCAGATTGTCATCGGGTTTGGCTCCGGTTTCTTCGTCATTGTATCCGTTGTACCATATGCCGTCCCTGGCTGTTTTACCGAGATTGGTCGCTTGATTGTGAGAGTTCCAATTTGAGGCAGAGCACAGGTAGCCGTTCTTGTCAGTAACGAGTATGTGTTTTTCTCCGTTCGTGAGAGATGTGAAACTGAACGCGATGCCCTGCATCCTCTCTCTGCCTTCCGCGGCTTTGCTGAGGCTGATGTCTCCTCGTATCACCTGCTCTCTCAGGGCTCTTTCTTCCGTGAATGTTTTGAGCGTAGTCAGGTTCTCGACAGTTCCGTTTTCCTCTATGGAAGCATATCTGACAGTGTCATCCAATAGATATCCTTCCGGTTCTTTGGTCTCCGTTACGCTTATGATGCCGATTGGAATCGTCGGATTTCCCGCGCTGTTTCTGTAAAGTTCCGCGCTTCTTTCATGTATCAGGTATCTGTCAGGCTGGCTCATATCTACTCTCCCCTGTTCGTCAGTCTTAAACACCCATATTGCATCTTGTCCGTTTATCTTGCCGGGCTCCCTTTCAGATACTGCAGCCGCCATCTGCTCTTCGCTCATGTCCGCCGATGGATAGAAGTCGTAATACACAACTGTGTACTCCGCTCCCTCGAGGCTCGCCGCTCCTTGCGGAATAGGAAGCCCCGTCTCTTTATCGACCTTTTGGATAAGCAGCTGCGTCTCATTGCTCTTGGGCTCGTCATACGCCACGAGGGTTGTGGTCTTGTCTTTTACAACCTCTATGCTGTACACCTTGGTATCGAATGCATATCCCTTCGGAGCCCTGGTCTCCTTGGCGTAATAGGTCCCCGTCTCTACAACGATAGTATCTGACTCACCGCTTGCATTTGTTGTCATAACAGCTACGCTACCGTCTTTCTTTTTCGCTGCCACTGTGCATGCTGAGTCTTCATAGAGCGTGTACTCTGCGCCTTCCAGGCTGTAGCAGGAATTGCCTTCTGTAATCACGCTGTTGGCGCTCCCCTTTTTTACATTAGCCTTACCGTATTCGATGCTGTAAAAAGCTCCGAACACATCCTGTTTGCCGCTCACCTTGACCCAAAACACTTCGAATTCATCCGGAGGATCCGGCAGGTTTTTCAGATCATCCCTGGAAATCAGTTCCTCCT
>CADAJM010000026.1 GCA_902788245.1 uncultured Eubacteriales bacterium
AAAAGGTATTAAAAAACTGTAAGAAACCGTCAGAATGGAAGCAAAAAGCCAAAAGCGGGGCATTAACTTTATAAACAAAACATTATGTGCATGAGATTGTCAAATATTTCCGTTAAATTGTGTTTTCTTTGTAATCGTATAATAAAAAATGCTTAACTTTGCATTCAATTCAATTTCATAAACTATGAAAGTTAATAGTTTGTTTAGTGGATGTGGTGGTTTAGACCTCGGATTTGAAAGAGCTGGTTTTGAGATTCCAGTTGCTAACGAATATGACCGTACGATTTGGGCTACATTTGAAGCTAACCATCCCAAAACAACCCTAATAAAGGGCGATATCAGAAACATTAATGCTTCTGTCTTTCCTATGGATGTAGATGGAATCATAGGCGGACCACCATGCCAATCATGGAGTGAAGCTGGTGCATTAAGAGGTATAGAAGATGCCCGTGGACAACTGTTTTACGATTATATTAGAATCCTCAACGAAACAAAACCTAAATTTTTTCTGGCAGAGAATGTAAGTGGGATGTTAGCAAACAGGCATTCTACAGCGGTCAAAAATATTGTGAATCTTTTTAAGGACTGTGGATATGATGTATCATTAACCTTAGTTAATGCAATTTTATCAAAAAAAACGTGCTATTTAAACACGTTTTGCTAAAGCTATGCGCTAATTATTCGCGTTTCTACGGTTCGCAAGCTCCGCACGGAGTATACCCCTGCGCCGTAAGCTCGCTGCGCGTCATAGTCACTTCCTCTCTATTCCACTCTGACATGCTCTTCGCACCGTCGCACGACGGATAATGGAACACGCCTGACCTCTTATTGATAACATACAGCCTCGCATCCTGTGCGGCCTGCTCCTCCGTGGTCACTATACCGCCTTTGTAATCTATGTCGGCTCCCGGAGTTACGTTAAAGCAATATACGTTAAACGAAAGCCCCTTTCCGTTATCCTCTACAGATCGCGCCACCATGTGTACGCCCCTGGCTATGAGTTCCTTGCCGCTGTAAATAGGCTCGGACATATACAGAACGTGATTGCCGGTGCTCCAAATATAATGCGCAGTCTCTTCTTCGAGAGGCCTCATGCCGTCGTAATTCAAGTAGTGCGTACCGGTGATGAGGTTGCCTTCGTTGGCATTTTCTGCCGAAAGCGACCAGGCTATCAGATGGCAACGCTCCCAGTTCTGTCCTTTGGCCCAACCCGAAGGATGTATCTCGGATATATCTCCTCTCTCGGCACCTTCCTCAGGCATGGTCTCGCGTCCGAGGCAGCCGTATGCTGCTCTGCATCGGCCGTGCTTATCGAGTGGATTGTAGAACTCATAAGCTGTCAGTTTATTGGAATCGACAGTCCCGAGGAGATTGCCCTTTGTCTTCCACTTATCTCCCTCTTTCACCAGTCCGGCCTTGGCATAGACCTCTTCCGGAAATGCCGGAACGTTGCCGTTTATCTCTACGTAGTGATTTCCGTCAAATTTCGGGAGATTGTTCACGTCAATGGCGCCGGCGTAGTCACTGCTCAATTCTTCGCTCGCCGCCTCAGATGCATCTGAGTCAGGCAATTCGTCTCCATCATCAAGTTCCGCTGTCTCCTCTGAGACATATCCGAGTCTGCTCATCAGCGCATCTCTCGCACTCTTTATAAAAGCTGCATCGGAGAACAGAAAAATCAGTACTGCGAGCAGCAGTACAATCAATAGTGCGAGAGCCGGCTTGCGCCGGCTCCCTGAATTGTCCTTTTGTTTATTTGCCATTAGTTATTCTCGACGTTTCTTGAAGCAGCAAGTTCCTCTGCGGATTTACCGACATTGCCTGCCATTGTAAGCATCTTGTCTTTGAGTTCCTGCTCGATTCTTGCGAGTTCTTTCTCAGCCTCAGCTCTTGCGATCTTGCCGTCTTCCTGAATCTGCTGGATTTCATCAAGCGCGCTGATGAGCTGCTGGTTGGTGTTCTGGAGAGTCTCGATGTCTACGATACCTCTCTCGCTTGCCTTAGCTGTATCAACTGTGCTCTGGTGAAGTGCCTCTGCGTTCTTCTTGAGCATTTCGTTGGTAGCCTCGGTAACTGCCTGCTGAGCTTTAACGGCTTCCTGAGTATGGTAGTTGTTGAGAGCCAGTACCATCTGTGTCTTCCAAATAGGAATTACGTTGATGATGGTGGAGTGGATCTTTTCGGACATGATTGTATCCGAGTTCTGTACCATTCTGATCTCAGGTGCGGACTGGAGACATACAGTTCTCGAAAGTTCGAGGTCGTAGATTTTCTTCTCGAATCTTGTGATCATGTCTGCGAAGTCCTTTGCAGCCTGTACGTCTTCAGGTGCGTTGGTCTCTTTGGCCTTGGCCTCGAGTTCCGGAAGTTCTTCTTTCTTGGCCTTCTCAATTCTGAGTTTGCCGGCCTCGATATACATCGAAACTTCCTTGAAGTAGAGTTTGTTCTTGTCGTAGAGTTTGTCGAGCTGGACGATGTCCTTTACGAGCTGTTCCTCATGCTCCTCGAGCAGTTTGACCAGTCTGTCGACATTCTGCTCTGTGGTGCTGTACTGAGTCTTGAGTTCCTCAAATCTCTTGTTGGCGTTGCTGAAAAGTCCTCCGAGGAATCCTTTTTTAGGCTCGCTGTTTGTTTTGAGCTCTACGAGCAGGGATGAGAGAACCTTACCTGTCTCTCCCATGTCTTTGGCTCTTACGCTCTGAAGTGCGCCGTCTGCAAAGTCGGATACCTTGCGCTGAGCGCTTGCACCGTAGCCAAGCACAGCATTGCTGTCTGTGATGTCGATTTTCTCGGCAACCGTGTTAATCTGTCTCTTCTCGTCCTCTGTGAACTGAGCGAGACGATCCTCTGTCTTGACTTCCTCTACCGGCTCAAGATCGATCATCGGAGCCATGTCCATAGCTGCTGCCTGAGCTGCAACTTCATCTACCTCTGCCGCAAGAGCGGCTGTCTGTGTTTCGACTGCTTCGTTTACTGCCTCGTTGACAGCTTCCGGAGTAAGATCAAATTCTGCCATAGTTTTCCTCCTAATAATTTTCCCGGCTCCGCTGAGCCCCTTTGAATATAATGCTATCCTTTAATATCAAAATCCGAATCGAGCAATCCTTTGCTCGCAAGTGTGGTCTGAAGCATCTTGATATCCGTAGTGATATCCATGATATCTCCTTCGTGCAATTTCTCGAGAAGATTCTCTGACGCTTCTGTTACCGAATCAATAAGGCTGATAAGCTGAGCCTTGATTTCATCTGCCTGCTCCTGCAGGTAGTTAGGGTTTGTGTTGATTACAGGTGCTCCCGTCGAGTCCTCACTTACCTCAGGCTTGGCGCTTTCTTCGCCATACTTGCCCATATCCACTATCTTTTCGTTATACTCATCAGTCAGGCGTACAACTTCAGGATAATACTTCTCTCTGAAATCCTTGACCTGCTTCTCGAGGTCAGGAACTTCCTCGACTCTGGCGTCGATTTTCTTGGTGATTGTCCTGAGAGCCTTGAGCTTTTTTTTGAGTTCGGTATCATCTGTCATTGTAATGAGATCATCAAGTGACTCCGGAGCAACTCCGGATTCCCTTGCGGCTTTTCTCATCGCTTTTTTGTTCATTGCTGCGGATCTTGCCACATCCTCTATAGGCTGTCCGTCCTTGGTCATTACCAGGAGCCTGTTTTCAATATCCACATATGCTCCCGGAAAGAATCCGTCCGTTATCATCTGGTGGAGCTCATCCGCAACTTTTTCAAACGGTCTTCCGACATATGCACATATATCGTCTATGGATGTGTTGCCGTTTTTATTTACTCTGGCCTCATACGCTCTGATTCTCTTGGCTTTTGAACTGAGTCTGTATTTGGAGAATCCTCCGATTCCGAGGAGAACTGCTGCTATGGAGCCCAGTTCTACAAGTCCTGTCATGTCTCCTTCGAGCGCCGTAGACAGAGCCGTCAGCGCAAAGAGTATACCAAATGCTATTGCAGTGACAGTCCATGCGGACTTGCCCTGTCTCATTTTATCGAGTTTTTTCTTTGTGCGGCGCTGAGTGAAAGTAGTGCCTTTCTGACCCGAACTGTATGTGGTCGTCTTTTTATCATGGCTGGTCACTCTGCCGTCAGGAGCTTGCTTTGTAGTAGTGGTCGTCCTTGTGGTGGTACGTCCGTCGGCGCTCCTTTGCGTTGTGGTGGTCTTGGTCACGGTCGAGCCATCAGTCTGCGGCATGCCGCCCGTACCGAAGAGCTCTCCGAATATCTCACCCATACCTTCGCCGGCACCCATCATGGCTTCTCCCATGCCCTTTGCGGCATCGGCCATTTCTCTTACGGCACTGCTCAAAGAGTCTGAGTTTTTAACATCATACTCGATGGATTCTGCGAACATGACAAATGAGATATTCCTGACATCATCGGGAATACTTAGCTTGGATTTGAAGTTCTTCTTCTCTCCGCGGTTCCATTCACCGGCACTTATCGAAGCCGTGCCGATTTCCTCTCCGCTGTCTCTGTTTATTACTTTGACCTTGAATGAAAAGTCACTGAAATCGAAGTCGGATGTATTCGTAACCGAAAACCTGTAGCTTAGTCTGCCGTCCTGAAGCCTCGATGTTTTGGTCGTGGCTTTGGCCTCCTCGCTGAATCCGGTTTTGAACCAGTCAATTACCGATCTGCGTTCAGTAATCATTTGTTCCATTTCTGTTTCCTTTCCGCTCGTCACCGTTTATTTTTTCAGTGCCCGTACAACATTATAATTGTACCATATAGGTATACGATAAGTACATTTCAGACCTGTTTACTCTTCCACAGGCTGCGGTTCTTCGTTCTCTGAGAGGATTACCGGATCAAGAAGCACATCGTCTCCCTCTTTGGTTTTTCCGATAATGCTGAAACCGTCCTCGTTTTCCTCCTGCTCTACACCCGTAAAGCTGTCGCGTCCGCCGAGGTTATCCATCACGGCCAGGATGTGATCCTCTATCAGAGCTCTTGTATTGACGGCAGATACAGTCCCGTCATCCATCAGCGCAACTATGGTCCTGTAGCCGCCATTACCGATTCTGCACAGAAAAATATCTGTAGCCTTGCCGCTTTCGGCAAAAGGCATGACGCTGTCAGCCTCGCTGTCGGCAAGCTCGTTTTTCTTGAGATCTTCTGTCGGCGTGATTTTAATCGATCCGTCTTTGTAAAGGATAACCGATTCAATCTGCATAGGAAGGTCGTGAGCTATCACCTCTTCGGAATCAGGCTCAAATGTCTTTACTATCTCCCCGGCATCCTCCGGTTTTTCTTCAGGAGTATCCTCGGTGGTTTCCGTAGTTTGCTCAGGAATTTCTTCCTCTGCTTTTTTGCATGACGAAAGAGCAAAGCTCATGCTCAGTATCAGCAGCAGCGCCAAAAGAATTGCGATTGTTTTTTTCATCTGTAATCTCCAGTCATCTGTATTTTCGTTGCACGATGTATTGTATCACATTTCATATAAAACAACGAAGCGGCTAAGCCGCTTCGTCTGTGTTTTTTTAATGAATTTTAAACAATTACGGCCCTTTTTAGCCTCCGAGGTATGCTTTTCTGACCTCATCGGATTTTGCTAGTTCTTCGCCTGTGCCCGTAAGCGAGATTTTACCCGTCTCGATTACGTACGCCCTGTCTGCGACAGAGAGTGCCATTTGGGCGTTCTGCTCTACGAGAAGTATGGTAGTTCCTGCTTTATTGAGGTTCTTTATAATCTCAAATATCTGGTCTACCAGTATAGGCGCAAGTCCCATTGAAGGCTCGTCCAACATCAGAAGCTCCGGATCGGACATAAGCGCACGTCCCATAGCGAGCATCTGCTGTTCTCCGCCCGAGAGAGTTCCGGCAATCTGCTTGGTCCTCTCTTTGAGTCTCGGGAACTGCTCGTATACGTACTCGAGGTTGTGCTCTATCCTGTCCTGCTTGGTAACGAAGGCCCCCATCTGGAGGTTCTCTTCTACCGTCATGCCTTGGAATATTCTGCGGCCTTCAGGTACGTGGGAGATTCCCTTTGATACTATCTTGTGAGCAGGAGTGTGAGCGATGGACTCCTCCAGGAACTCGATGTCACCGGTCTTGCTTCTCAGAAGTCCGGACACCGTGTGAAGAGTCGTGGATTTTCCGGCTCCGTTGGCTCCGATGAGAGTTACTATCTCACCTCTGTTTACGTCAAAGGATATGCCTTTGATAGCGTGAATTGCTCCGTAATAAACATTGATGTTTTTAACTGTAAGTACTGTACCCATTACTGTGCCTCCTTCCTTCCCTCATCAGGTTTGCCGGAAGGAGCGGATTCGAGTTTACCCTTTGCGAGAGCTGCTTCGATATCCTCTTCCTTTGCTTTTTTCTTTTTCTCTTTGCCCCTGTCCTTACCGAGGTAGGCCTCGATAACCTTAGGATTGCTCTGAATATCCTCAGGCCAACCCTTGGCAATTACTCGTCCGTAGTTGAGTACTACGATACCCTCACAGATATTCATTACGAGGTTCATATCGTGCTCGATCAGGAATATCGCAATCTGGAATCTGTCGCGAATCTCCCTGATGGTCTCCATAAGCTCGGATGTCTCGGATGGGTTCATGCCCGCTGCCGGCTCATCGAGCAGGAGGAGTTTAGGCTTTGTAGCCAACGCTCTCATGATCTCGAGCCTTCTCTGCGCACCATACGGAAGCGATCCCGCTCTGTAATCGGCCGTCTTGGTCATACCGAATATCTTGAGATACTTCATGGCTTCCTTTCTGATGCGGAACTCCTCATGTTTATATTTCGGAGTGTGGAGCATTCCGTCGATCAAGCTGTAGTCCGTAGTATGGTGAAGAGCAACTTTGATGTTTTCCTCTACCGTAAGTTTGTCAAACAATCTGATGTTCTGGAATGTACGCGCCATTCCTGCCTTGTTGATGTCAACCGTGTTCATGCCCTTGGTGGATTTGCCGTTGAAAATGATTTCACCTCTTGTAGGCTCGTACACCTTTGTGAGCATGTTGAATATCGTGGTCTTTCCGGCACCGTTAGGTCCGATAAGTCCGCCGATCTCCGTGCGGCCGAGAGTCAGATTGAAATTATCTACCGCAGTCAGTCCGCCGAAATCTATTCCGAGTCCGTTAACCTGGAGAATAGGTTCCTTATCTCTGTCCTTTTCAGGCAGATATACCTGTTCGTTATACGGTTCATCCGGATCGTATTGCTCTTTGGCATCGACGAAAACAGCACGGCCGCCTACGTTATCGTTATAGTAGATCTCCTGTCTGTTTTCATATGTATGACCGGTCTCGGAAGCGCCCGGCATTTTTTCTCTTTTATCTTTATCTGCCATTTAAGCCGCCTCCTTTCCGGTTTTCTTTGGTTTTTTGCCTTTATCCTTATCCTTGTTTTTGAAAGGATTGACCTTGTTCCAAAATGCACTGATTCTGGATTTAATCGTCGGATTGTATGTGGCAATCATTACGCCTATAAGTACTATGGAGTACGCCAGCATTCTGTAATCCGAGAACTGTCTCAGCGCCTCAGGAAGTATGGTCAGAAGTGCTGCCGCTATCATGCCGCCCCAGATATTACCTATTCCTCCGAGTACTACGAATACCAGGATGAGTACCGAGGTATTGAAGTTGAATTTAGCAGGTGCAAGTGTGCTGAAGTTCTGGCCGAACATGCAGCCTGCCATACCGGCGAGCGATGCGCTGACGACAAACGCCATGAGTTTGTACTTCTTGACATTGAGTCCGATGGATTCACCGGCTATTCTGTTATCCCTTATGGCCATGATGGCTCTGCCCTGCTTTGAGTTCTTGATATTAAGAACAACAAACAGCGTAAATGCTGTCAGGATTGCCGCATAAGTAAATGTGGCAATTTTAGTTACTCCCGTAGCACCTATAGGTCCCGTCAATACTCTGCCTGCGTTGCTGATTCCTTCAATTTCGTGATTGAATGCGAACTTCAGATGTCCGTTTTCATCAAGAGCGAAGTAAATAACATTCATGAAGTTCTTTATAATCTCTCCGAATGCAAGCGTAACTATGGCCAGATAGTCGCCTCGGAGTCCGAGTATCGGCAGTCCGATTATAAGACCTGCGAGGGCTGCCATCGCAGCCGATATCAGGAGTGCGATTAAAAGTCTCAGCGGTGCAAAGCCTATGCCGTTTTCAAGTACCCTGACTACGACAGCGCCTGTAAATGCACCAACCGCCATGAATCCCGCATGACCGAGCGAGAGTTCTCCGGAAATACCTACTACGAGATTGAGAGATATTGCGAGCGATACGTATACGCAAATAGGCACGAATTGTCCCTGCAGATTGCGTCCGATAAGACCCGTCATAGCACCAAGCTGCAGCAGTATATATCCTCCGATGAGTATGCCGTATGAGATAAGTGCTTCCTTTTTATATTCACTTCCGCGGACGGCGTTTTTGAGTCCGCGAGTGTTTATCGATTTCAAAATTCTGTCTGCCATATCCCACCTACACTTTCTCGCTTATCTTCTTGCCGAGCAGTCCTGTAGGTCTGACGAGCAGAACTATGATAAGGCATGCGAATACTATCGCATCGGATAACTCGGTGGAGATATATGACTTTGCAAATATTTCGATTACTCCCAGAATAAGGCCTCCGATCATGGCGCCCGGTATTGAGCCGATGCCGCCGAATACCGCAGCGGTAAACGCCTTGATGCCCGGCATGGCTCCTGTTGTCGGCATGAGAACCGGATATGCAGAGCACATCAGAACTCCTGCCACTGCTGCCAGGGCCGATCCTATGGCGAATGTGAGAGAAATCGACTGATTTACATTTATGCCCATGAGCTGAGCTGCACCGTTATCTTCCGATACTGCTCTCATGGCTTTTCCTGCCTTTGTCTTGTTTACAAACATCGTCAGCACCACCATGATGACAACGATAGCGACAATAGTCAGGATGGATTCCGCAGATATAATGAGCTCTCCGCCGGCAAAGCGATACGGGCCTTTGCCTTTGAGGATGCTCGGAAATACCCTCGGATTTGCTCCCCATATGAGGAGAGCCATATTCTGGAGGAAGTACGAAACTCCGATCGCGGTAATGAGAACCGCAAGCGAGCCTGTTCCTCTCAGCGGTCTGTATGCGAGTCTTTCGATTACAATACCCAAAACCGTGCATGCACCCATCGCCACCAGCAGCGCCAGCCATCCGTTCATTCCGACATACATCGACATTATGAACGAAATATATCCGCCTACCATGATGACGTCTCCATGCGCAAAGTTCAGCATCTTGGATATACCGTATACCATGGTATATCCGAGTGCGATGATTGCATATACGCTTCCAAGACTCAGACCGGAAATCAAACTGTTTAATAAGTTCATAGTAATTTCCTTATTCTTTCAAAATGTAACTATGTTATACGTGGCTTTGGGGTGTCACATCCAAGATGTAACACCCCTCTGCCGACAACTATACTCACTTAGTCAGTAAGTTCCTATTTTTCAACATATTTACCGTCTTTGATCTCGCAAACCTTCGGAGTCTTTTCAACTTCGCCGTTTGCATTCCACTTCATTGTCTCAGCTGTTACGCCGCTTGCAGTGAAGTCTCCGGTAAATACGCCTATCATAGCTTCGCAGATCTCATCCATGCTTGCGCTTGCGTCCAGACCTGTTTTGCCGAATGCATCGTAGATTGTGTATACGCAGTCATAAGCGTCTGCTGCGAACTGGATAGGTGTCTCGTTGTATGCTGCCTGATAAGCCTCTGTGAATGCTTTGGACTTCTCATCCTCAGAGTATGGTGTGTACGGTGTCAGGAGCATGAGTCCCTCTGCGAGGCTTGTGTCGAATCCTTCGATGTCGAGGATTCCGTCCATGCCGTCACATCCGAAGAACTTAGGTGCATAATCCATCTTCTTTGCTGCGTCGAGGATCAGTGATGCCTCTGTGTAGTAGATTGGCAGGAATACCAGATCTACGTTGGCGTTCTTGAGAGTTGTGAGCTGTGCATCGAAGTTTGTAGCACTGTCTGTTGTGAATGTAGTCTCTTCGATATCGCCGCCATACTCTGCTTTGAACTTATTGAAGATGCCGGATGAATAGTTATCTGAGTTGTTGTAGATAACGCCTACTTTAGCATCCTTGAAGTTTTCCTTTACATACTGAGCGCTCGCGATTCCCTGGTTAGGGTCGGAGAAGCAAAGCTGGAATACGTTGTCGTGTCCCTCTGTTACATCAGGTGCGGAAGCTGACGGTGTCAGTGCGAATGTTCTGTTTGCATCTGCCTCAGCTGCTACTGCTGCACCCGGTGTGGATGTTACGGAACCGATAAGGATCTGCATTCCGTCATCGACGAGTTTGTTATAAGCGTTTACTGATTTCTCAGGGTCGTGCTCGTCGTCCTGCATATCCCATGAAAGCTGGAGTCCGTCAGGATTAGCTGCGTTGATTTCATCTACTGCGAGCTGAGCACCGTTCTTTACTGCGTTTCCGTAAAGAGCAGCAGGTCCTGTTGTAGGTCCGATGCCGCCGAGCTTAAGTACGTTATCTCCGCCTTCGCTCGAACCGCTGTCGCTTGATCCGCCGCCGCATGCTGTCATGGCGAATACCATCATGCATGCCATTGCAACTGCAGCAAATTTAGTAAATGTCTTTTTCATTGTTCTCTACCTTCTTTCTTTCCGTTAAACAATTGCTGACTAGTGATAGTTGATAAGTGACTTGTAAGCCTTGCACCCGGGCATTTTATAAGCCCGCATCGCTGCGGGCTCCCAAGTTCAAGGTTGTACCAAAGACCTTACATACTCTCTATCGCCCTACAGCATAAATTCGTCCTCGACCAGTCTGCCGACCAGAAGGACGCTGATAATGCTAATGACGATAAGGCTTGATGTCAAGTACATAGTGTCTCCTTTCAATAAGTACATTGCGATGATAACATTGTGAAGATTGTGTGTCAACACTTTTTGTGAAAAAACTCAAATTTTTTGCTCTAATTTGTGTGCAAAGCATAATTATTATAAAGGCGAGAAGAAGTCAGCACACTCGCCTCGACGCCTCCCTCGATGGACATTGCATCCTTTCTCCGCTCGGTCTCGCGGGGCCGCTCTCATCTGAACTTCTTTTTATTTAGAGGAAGCTTCAGCTTCGCAGCGCCAGCCGCTCGTCTCTCGCTACGACGGTGCAGCTGTCACATCTCACTCGGAAGTCTCGCCTCGTGAGTGACTTCTTCCCGCTTTACATTTTTTTGTGCTTTGCTATAATTTCAGTGTACGTTTCGCATTGACGAAAGGAAGTATTTATGGATTACAAGATGACAATAGCCGGCCTCGAGAGACATCTGCCGCTCTGCAAAGTAACAGACGAGCTCTATATCGCAGGCTTCATTATGTTCAACGACGTTGAAATCACAAAGGCAGTAGCTACAGAGCTTCTTGCCAAAGCACCGGAGTTCGACGTACTCATCACAGCCGAGAGCAAGGGCATTCCGCTCTGCTACGAGATGGCACGCCAGTCCGGCAAACCATACATCGTAGCCAGAAAAGGCGCGAAGCTCTACATGCAGGATGTAGCCAAAGTCGAAGTAAGATCGATTACCACTGATCACATCCAGACGCTCTGCCTCGGCAAGGATGAAAGAGATGTTATGGAAGGAAAGAAAATCCTCATCGTTGATGATGTAATCAGCACGGGAGATTCCATCAAAGCTCTCGAACAGCTTGTAGAGACGGTCGGCGGAAATATAGTAGGCAAGTTCACGGTTCTCGCAGAGGGAGAAGCCGCAGACAGAGACGACATCGTCTATCTCGAGTATCTGCCTCTCTTCAACCCTGACGGGACACCGATCAGAGCTCACGAGGACAGAGAGACTCATCCGACCATGAGCAAAACAGAATAAGAATAACAACAATTAAAAAACTTACCGAAAGGCACTGCAGTCCTCTCGGTAAGTATTTTTTATTCTTCGGTCTCTTCCTCAGCGCCTTCGGAATCCTCCGCAACTTCGACGCTTTCATAACTCATATCTATGTTTTCGCCCTCCCACGGAACCATCTTGCAGATTACCATGTATCTCGCGTTCTTGTATTCGTATGCGCATGTGCTGAGAATTACTATTCTGTCCGTCGGCTCCAGCGCGACTTCGGTAGTATATGTGGCGAGCTTATTAATAGTTTCAAGATAAATTTCTCTTCCGCCTATGTCCTTGATGTTTGTCGTATAAATATTGCTGTCCGACGGTTCGTTCAGGAACGCGGCAATCTCCAGATGGAATTTGCCCTCAGGCGTTATGAGTTCCAGTCTCGGGTGTTTCCTGCAAAACTCTGAATCCTTGAGTTTTTTAAGCGGTGCAAACATCGAACCGTTTCTCATGTGATGTCCGTACACGATAGTGTTGAACTGTTTGAACGGGTTCTCCGTGATTGCATCCACAAACAGCGTTCCGAATCCGCTGTAGGTCCCGTCAAACATCGTGTTCAGATATCTGTCGTTGTCCTCTCCTTTTACTATAGGGTAGTCGATGAGAGTGTCCTTATAATAAATCCAGCCTACTATGTCCGGGTTGATTTTTCTGAGTGCATCGAAATCGATATCCCCGGTGAACTCTCCGTCCCTCGACTCGCCCGCTATGGTATCGTAAAGGCTCTGGTTATCCCTGTAGTCTTTAATTATCGTATAAATCTTCCAGCCCGAGAAAATCATGATAATCACGAGGCATGCCATTATGACATCCTCTGCATATCTCCTGACCTTGGCCTTCGTGCTCATAGGTCTCTTGGCTCTCTTCTTCTTTTTTGAATTATTAAGTTCGTACTGTGGCCTTTTGTCTTCCATTATTCTCCTTTGGCCTTTCGTATTACGGCATCTACTACTATATCCACCGCTTTGCTGCCGTCGGCAGTTATTATACCATCTGATGTAATTGCTGCAAGCCTGCCCGCATCCGGCGAGAAGATAATCCCGAGCTCAGCTCTCGTATCTGCAATTGTTTTCTTCATTTTATCTATAGCGGCAGGATCTTCCGGATTGGTTCCTTGCGCAGGGAAACTCCCGTCTATTTCGAGATTATAACTTCCGCTCACATCCGCACCGAGTTTGCCGAGCACATCTGCGGCAAACAATCCGCCGGCTCCGTTGCCTCCGTCAATTATAAAGTGCATGTCCCTGAAGTACCCCGGCGTTTGACTCAGGCCCTGTGCCAAAGCCTGTCTCTGAAAGGCCGCATACATAGGCATCAAATCTTCTTTGACGTCATCGTAGGTCCCGCCTATGAAATTGTATTTTGAGGCTAGTCTCAGTATCTCAGCTACATCCTCACTGTCCGGCTCTTCCTCCGCCGCGAAGAACCTGAAACCGTTCATATCCTCCGGCTTGTCTCCTGCGGTAATCATAACGGCCCCGTCAAATTCAAACTGCGGCATAGTGGCAGCCATCTGCATGGCACCAGTAGCGACTGTACCGGCGTCCGTGCCCTCTGCACCCCAAAGGCTTATGGCTTCAAGAACCCCCTCCTTGAGAATGCTCCCGGAAGTTCTCGGATCACATCCGACACATATCTTCAACATGGTCGGATTCTTTTGCGCATTTTGCGAAAGCCAATAGACAAAAGAGCCGCCGACTCTGCCCGCGATTTCCTTGGTCACTTCACCGCCGTCTTCCGCCTTGCCGCATATAGTGTTTCCAATCTGTAGAGTGCTTATATCAAAAGCCATTCTGTCCTCCGTTTGAGCGAGCTGCTCACCTTTGTTATTCTAACATAAGTCTGCTCTTATTTTTAGCGTAAGAGTATTGCGATTTGGTATTTTCGGGAGGCCTTGTATTATGTTAAAATAACTACAAGTGTTATTTTTGATTAACAATCAACATGCAGGAGGAGGAAAGATGATTAACAGCTTGCTTGTAGTCGGAACCGCCATGGCTTTTGAAGAGATTCTCAAAGAGCATGATGTTCCGCACGAACTCGTAGATGATGATGAAAGCCGCGAGTTCCATAAGATATGGGAAAGCGCAGATGACAAGGACAGAAAACTCGTATTCAGACAGGCTCTTCCTGCAGTCAGACGCATAGCAGAGCACGAGCCGTATCTCTTTGAAACGGCCGGAGACCCTCTTCGTATCAGATTCAACTATTTGGAGCGCAAACTCCATGTAGACTCATTCGGAGAACTCCTGCTGGAGAGGCCGGACATCAATTGGAACATTTCCGTATCCATAAAGAACGACGCCAGAATTATCTCGGCTCTCCCTGTTGCTGACCGCGCCAGAAATATTAAAGACGGCAGAGTCATCAACATCTTCAACGAGATCGATGATTTCGGCGAGAGGATATTCGACGTTCCGTGCACCAACGAGTACTTCAACGATGTAAACGAAGTTCTCCTGACATTCGAGCCTCTTACTAACGAGGAATGGATGCAGAAGATCAAGGAGCCGGAGTTCCTCTACGGCAAACTCATCAGCCCTATGCTGAGAGCCATCGGCAACGAAGTATCGCGTATTATGAAATATCATCCTGAGGCACCTCAGAAAATGATCGACTACTTCTACGGCAAATACGACTATTACTTCCTCAATCCTATCGCAGAACTGGAAGTAACTCGTATGGGCGCTGTTAACTGCCACGGCCAACTCGGTCGCATCCCAAACAGCCACCACTACTATACGACAAAGGTTAAATATCCGACCGAACTTCTGGAAGTGAGATTTGCAACCGGAAGACGCGGAGAGATTTTAAAAGATACCATCAAGTTCGCATTTGACGGCGGTTGGGAACTCTGCATGACGCTGAGCTTCGACGAGGAACACATCGAGGAAAGAAACTTCTCCCTCAATGTCTACCTCCCGACAACGCCGTACAACAGCTACCGAGACCAGGTCAACTGGGATAAATAATTCCGATTATATCTTTATAAATTAAGCATAGCGAAGGAGCCGCAAGGCTCCTTTTCAGTTTTTTATTCCTTTGCATTTTCAGCTATGGAGTTATGGACAATCGCCGCAGGGCCATGGATAAGCATATGGACAGAACAGATCGGAAATGATTCTGCCCACATGCTTATCCACCGCCCTGTAACAAGGAAGTGCAGTTTGCTTTAGTCAAAAGTGCCAAACCGGCACTTTTTTATTGGCGATTGCCCACAGTCTCCACAGCTGCTACTACGAAGGCAGATCATTAAAAAGAAAAATCAGAGAATATATTTGACTTTTTTATAGCTCATAATCATAAGTATATCTTCTCATTATTATTCTTAGAGAAACGCCGTAGTAGAGGCGGTGGATTATGTTGATAAGCGACGCTGATTCTCCGTGGGAGCGGTGGATAAGTCGGTGGGCAGAGCATCTCTGTCCATGGACTTATCCATGGCTTTTCGCTTATCCACGTAATCCATGGCCTAAAAGCAGGGAAATACGTCTATTTGCATTGGAAATGGAAGAATAGACGTGAGGCTGTTTGGATTTGGAATGATTCCTCACGTCTATTATGTGTTTACAGGGCGTATTAGACGTGAGATTGATTGGGCATTAAGTGATCTCTCACGTCTATTGATTGTATGCTGAGTACATTAGACGTGAGATTGGTTGGGCTTGGAATGATTTCTCACGTCTATCGTGTGTCTGCGGGGCGCATTAGACGTGAGACGCGAAATGAATTGTAAAAGAACGGGGCTGTCGCATTTGGATAAATGTGGCAGCCTCTTAACTTGCCCGTCTTGTGGCGGGTTCTTTTGATGCAAGCAGTCTGAAAGCTTTGCAAATGCTTG
>CADAJM010000027.1 GCA_902788245.1 uncultured Eubacteriales bacterium
CTATATGCCTATTACAACTATCGGCCATGGAAAGTGCCTATGCAGGGTACTCTTGAAATAACAGTTACAGGTGAAGATGAGCGTGTCGTACTATCTTTAGGGATGTCAGATCCTGATGATAACTTTGATCCTTTATTCTTATATTCTGGTACGATACATAGCGATGACAATTTCACATTCATGGAACTGTATAATGTTTCCGGCATGAAAGATAAAGTGTATTGTATCGCAAAATCTCCATACTGGTTGAAGGGCTCTGTCAGAGGATTATTCCTTTCTGTTTCTCAGACATACGGGTGTCCGTCTCTCAGTCTTTTTCTGTTTTCCGCAGAAAAACGCTTAATCGATGAGAGCTTGATAGAGGATCTAAATATACTGGATGATGAAACCAAGGCTCTTGTAGATAGTACAAATCTTATATTGCAGTTGAAGTAGTAAAATTGTTTGCTATATTTGTCCTTAGATTATTTGTGGTGGTCATTCTTGCAAACGGGAAGGATTTGTCGGATTCGATAAACTGCAATACAAATCAGCAACAGTATCCCTAAATAACCAGTCAATGGATAAATAGTACCTACCAGCTTTCCGAAAGGCAGCTGCCCACAAGCCAGCGAAACAATCATAAGTAATGCTGCGAAAACCCTTGACTTAGTTGTTCCTTCTTTTACAAATCTGTCACATACTGTCCATCCAACTGGTGATGCTGTAGAGAAAATTCCAAGCATTATTACGACTGAAAAAACAATCTCTAGTACAGGTGATATTTGGCGCGCTAGAAACAAGGTTGGGATTGACAGCTGCCCTATTTTTTCTGCATTAGCCAGAAACGCCAGATTCACTACGAATGTTGCACTCATAATCAATATGCCACCAAATATACCTCCACACTGTGATTCTTTTCGGCTATTACCATATTGTCCTAATGCACTTAAAAAGATAACTGCGCTGAAGATATTATATGCGACATAGAGTATTCCACTAATCAACGCATTTGAGGATGCTTTAGGGATGTTTGCGTTTGCTACATATACATCGACATTACCCAAAATCAAACCAGTTCGTCCAATAGTTATCAAGCCAACCAAAAGCGTCAAAATAATAATCACAGGTCCAATTGCTCCAATTATGTCAACCAGCCTTTTTAATCCAAGGACATAAGTGATATACACCAGTATTGCCAATACTATCGTTCCCACATAGTGAGGTAATCCGAAACATTCATTTAGTGTAGCCCCAGCACCAGAAATCATAATGATAAGAATACAAGCTAAAAAGACTACTACAAACCATTCATACAAAGCACCAAGGTATTTCCCACAATACTTCTTATATCCGTGTATCTCCTTTTCTGTCTTTTCATCATACCCGCAAGACATAATCGTCCCACCTGCCCATGAAAATAGGAACATGCTGACAAGCACGCCAAGAATGCTTGCTTTTCCATATGCAGTATAGAATTGCAGTATCTCCTGTCCTGTAGCAAATCCAGATCCTATCAAATACGCAACATAAGCCCCTGCAAGTTTAACAACATTTTTTATATGTATTTGCTTCATATTGCCTATCCTTTCATTTCTATGGAAACAGCAATAACCATGTCCCCAAATTAAAGGAATTTCTTATAGCAATGATAACAAAAGAAAACTTTTGCTCAAAAACTGCCACAATCCACGTAGAGAACTACCTTGTTCCTATTTTTTTCATATTATGAAATTCATTTTTGATTCTTAAGTAAATGAAACTAGTATTGTGCTCTATTTCTCTTAGTTGAGGTTGTTTTGTACTATTTTTTGATTTATATGAAAAAGATAGCCATATCTTCGTCATCTACTACTTTATACGGATGATCCGGAAACGGGTCTATCTTGTCTCTTCCGGTCGAGCCTATAAGAGCCATGAACATAAATGCATCCTCCGCTCCTGCAAGGCTGAATGAGAGAGCTATGTACAGACTGCGAGCGAATCGACTCCCGTCAGAATCGCATTTCATCCCTCAATTTATCCCTCAATAGGGTCTTTTGAAGGCGTTTTCGAGGTACTTGAAGGCGATTGAAGGAGCAATCAGGAAGAGCGTTTTTCCTTGTAATTTCAACGTATCCCTTGCAACAAAAGGGACTCAGAGATTAGCTCTCTGAGTCCAAAAAATGGAGCTCCCGGCCGGACTCGAACCGGCGACCCACGCATTACGAATGCGTTGCTCTACCAACTGAGCCACGGAAGCCTATTATTATGAGAAACGCATTCGTAATGCGATCTCGTTTATCGCGTTGCTCTACACTTACCGAAGGAGCGAAGCCGACGGAGGTCAAAGTTCCCGACTTTACGGCAACGCCGTATAATCCGGAGGGAACTTTTACTGAGCCACGGAAGCAAATATTTTAACGCGTTCATTATTCTAACAGAGCGATATGTATATTTCAATCTTTTATTTGCCATAAAAAAGCCCCGCATTTTAGCGGGGCTCGTTTGCATTAGTATCTCGCAATGCCCTATACAGGGAACTCGATTGCGATGTCTTTACCCTCAGCGATGTAGAGCTTAACAACTCCGCCGCTGAACTGTATCTGTGTGCCTGCAGGTACTGCCATTGCAGGAGCTGCGGCTACGTCTGTGCTCTCAGCGGCATCTGCTGATGCTTCGCCGCCTGCTGCATCAGCGTCCTGAATGTTGTCTACGATTTCCGGTGTGAGCGGTGTCAGTGAGTCGCATGTCTCTTTGAGAGTTGCGCCGATGCACTGTCCGATTGTCAGGCAGCCGTCCAGTTTGAGAAGTCCTGTATCTACCAGGTCAGGGAAGATTGCAGGGTCTTCGAGGTTGTGGTGGCTGATTTCACCCGGTTCCATTCTGCAGCAAAGCACTGCGGGATCGTTCTTATGTTCCAATGCATATTCCAGTTCAATTGACATATCTTTTTCCTCCTGTTTGCACTAGTGATTGCCTATTAATCATCCACCTTTTGAAGAGAAATGACAATATTTGTTGCTATTGATAATGCTTATATCTCTCGTGAATATGATTAGTTTAGTCTATCCGCTACACTGAGTAGAGGTTGTTGCCCGAGAACTCAGGGTTGGACGTTATGTCGATTCCGAGAGCCTTGACCGCTTGCTCATCCTTGTCCGAGAGTATGGCTGTGCAGTGCGCAACGCATCCGTTTAAGTTCGGAATCTCTCTGAGCGCGAGCTCGGCAAACGGATTTGTCAGTTTGGTCAGCGTCAGCGCCATAATGACTTCCTCGAGGTTGAGGCTGGTCTTGTCGTGGAGCACATTGGACTTCGTATTGGACATGCTCTCGAATATCGTAGGGGATATGATGAGCATGTCGTCCTGTATGCCCGCGAGTTTCTTAATCGCGTTCAGCACCATGGCTGCCGTGGCAACCATCCTGCGGGACGACCTGCCGGTAACTATGCTGCCGTCCGGAAGCTGCATCGCAGATACTACTACGTTTTCGTATCTGTCAGGGTCGAGTCTTCTCTTGACTTCGACATATTCCTCTGCAGCCTGCACGGCCGGTCTGTCGTACCTGGTGGCCTCGACTTCCTCCAGCAGGAGTTTGCAACGCTCGAGGGTCGCCTCATCGATAGTGCCCTTTCTGTATGAACACTCGGCTATAAGGTAGCGCCTGATGATCTCCTGTTTGGCAGCCTCTCTGCACACCTCGTCATCCGTGATGGCAAATCCGGCTCTGTTTACTCCCATGTCCGTCGGGGATTTGTATCCCTCGGTCGAGCCTGTGATGGCCTGGAGTATCCTGCTGAGCACAGGGAAAGCGTCGATGTCTCTGTTGTAGTTGACAGCTGTCTCTCCGTACGCTTCGAGGTGGAACGGGTCGATCATGTTTACATCCTTGAGGTCCGCCGTGGCTGCCTCGTACGCGATGTTAACAGGATGTTTGAGCGGCAAATTCCAGATTGGGAAAGTCTCGAACTTCGCATAGCGCGCCTTGCGTCCGAGTTTGTACTCGTGGTAGACCTGCGAAAGAGAAGTCGCGAGTTTGCCCGAGCCACCGCCCGGCCCCGTTACGACTATCAGGGGTTTGCTTACCATTATATATGGGTTGGCTCCGTAGCCTTCCTCGGATACGATGGTATCCACGTCGGTCGGGTAGCCCTTGGTGTATTTGTGGGTGTAGGTTTTGATGCCGCGCCTCTCGAGCTTGGCTATGAATTGATTGACAGCCGGCGCGTCCTCGTATCTGGTGACGACGACCGAGTTGACCTCTAGATCGTAACTTCTGAACTCATCGATGAGTCTCATTACTTCGAGATCGTAAGTGATACCGAAATCCTGGCGGGTCTTGCTCTTTACTATGTCCCCTGCGTAGATGCAGATGATGATTTCAGCCTGGTCCTTCATTCTCTGGAGGAGCTTAATCTTGGCGTTCTCGTCGAAACCCGGGAGAACCCTCATTGCGTGTTTGTCTTCGACGAGTTTGCCGCCGAATTCCAGATAGAGCCTGCCCTCTCCGCTTTCTATCCTCTCGAGGATGTATTTGGACTGCTCTTCGATATACTTCTCTGCGCTGAAACCTTCTTTGTACATATCGACCCTTCGCTTTGTTAAATCAGGATGGCATAACTTCTATCTCGAGTATGTTTCTCCTCGAGAAATACTTATCGAATTTGATCTTGTAATCCACGGAAATCGTGCCGTAGCCGTCTTCGTTAAGATTGTCTTCGAGTTTATTGGTATAGACCTCAAGGTCGAGGAAAGCCATCTGCGGAATCTGGTATCTTGTTATGTTGAGAGTGCCCGGCTGAAGCGTCATGTCCATGGCATCCTCATCATCTCCGCCGAATCTGCGTATGCGAATAGAGTCGTCCGAGAGTTTGACCAGCATCTTGCTGTCCTCGAGACCTGCCTGGAGAGACTCCTCGTAGCTGATGTATCTGGCGTTATTCCTCGAATACATAGTGCCTTCTGTCACTATTTCAAGGGAGTCCTCTTTTTCGAGTTCGCGCTTGAAGGCTTCGCCGCTCGGCTTCAGATTTTCCACATATTGTGTGCTTGTAATCTTGAGGTTAACCTGTTTCTTCATAATGGATAATTCTATACTTTTAGCCTCGTCTGTACAAGAGCGATGAATTTGAATTTTACACTAAATCGTGTACAATTAACCTGTTTCAATTTAAGTTTCATTTTAGCTAACAAACGTACTATATATATGGAAAGGAATCTGCGCGGAGAACGCAGATATGAGAAAAATGGAAGAGAAAGACAGACACATAATCACATTTGATATGGGCCCGGAAGATGAGCCGACGCCAAAGGCCGAACCCGAGGCTCCGAAAGTCGAGCCGGCAACAGAGAAGCCTGACTTCGTACTCACTCCGAGCGAGCCGGAGGCTCCGAAGAAAGACGAAGGATTGGACTTCATACTGAAGCCAAGCACGCCGGAGACCAAAGTCGAAACTCCAAGCTTCGAGATGAAAGTGAATGAGCCTAAAGACGAAAAGTCTACGGAGACTATCGATATGAAGCCTACGCCGGAGGCCCCGACTGTGGTAGAGGGTTCGGGCTTCACCATGAGCCCGAGTCCGATCGAGAACAAAGCGCACGAACTCAGGCACGATTTCGACAAGATCGGCAACGATGTCAAAGTTACCATGTCCGAGGACATTGCAAAGGCCACAGGCGCTGCCGCTTTTGCTGCAAAGCCGGAAGAAAAAGCCGCGCCTACTGTTAATGCATCAACTACCGTTGCAGGAAGCTTTCCTGTTTCGGAAGGCTCCGGAGGCGGCGGCAATCGCACGGGCGGCAATCACTATGCGCAAAAACCGGCTAAACAAAAGAAAAAGAAAGAGAAGAAATACGTAACTCGCGGAACTCTCATCGGCTGCATGATACTCACCATGCTCCTGAGCACATTCCTCGGTTCTTTCCTGGGCGCGGGTCTGGGCAGCCTGAACTCGAATAACTCGGGAAACAGAGCTGAGAGAGATGACTCCAAGCTCTCGCAGCTCAATCTCGGTGATGCGACAGGAAGCGAGCTGACCGTAGCTGAGATCATAGAAAAGAACGCCGATGCTGTTGTCGAGATTGTAGTCTCGGGTACCACGCAGGGAATGTGGGGGCAGCTGCAGCTTACGGAAGGTGCGGGATCCGGAGTAATCATCCGCAAGGACGGATACATAGCGACCAACTACCACGTCATACAGGGCGCGAACAAAGTGCAGGTAACCCTTCACAACGGAGAGTCCTATCCTGCTCAGATTATCGGAAGCGATCCTTCAAACGACGTGGCCGTAATCAAGATTGATGAGAAGGACCTGACCACAGCAGTCATAGGCGACAGCAGCAAGGTGGAGGTCGGCGACCTCGCTGTTGCCATCGGTAACCCTCTGGGACAGCTCGGAGGCACTGCAACGACGGGAATCATCAGTGCTCTTGACAGAACCCTTTCAGTTGAGGGCACAACCCTGACGCTTCTTCAGACAGATGCTGCCATCAACGGCGGAAACTCCGGCGGCGGGCTCTTTAACAGCATGGGCGAACTCATCGGAATCGTTGAGTCCAAAGCTTCTGCCGTAGGTGTAGAAGGTCTGGCATTTGCCCTTCCTATTAACTCCGTGGCCGAGATCATAAACAACATCATAGAAAGTGGCGGAAATGTAGGAAACAAAACTGCAGGAACGCCTGCCGTAGGTGTTGTTATCAGGGATGTATCCGAGGAGCAGTCGCAGTACTACGGCCTCGATGAGCCGGGCGTATACATCGCACAGGTAACCGGAATCAACGCCCAGAAAGCGGGCTTCAAAGAACAGGATAGAATTGTCTCGTTCAACGGAACTGAGATTGATGACAGCAGCACATTCATAACTCTTGTCAGGAAGTGCAAAGTCGGAGACGTCGTCACGGTCGTTGTCAGCAGGCAAGGCCAGCAGATCGAGATAAAAACAGAGCTCGAAGAGCTACAAACTCAGCAATAAAAAACGGGTGTATCTGAGTCATCTCAGATACACCCTCTTCTTTTTATTCCAATTCGCTGGAAGATTCCATTTTCTTTCCGAGTTCGAACACGAATTCCTTCAGGGATTTAACGTGGGCGTCAGCCTCTTTTCTGGCTTCATCTGCCCTGCCGTTACTTATCGCATCCATTATCCTGTGATGCTGCTCGGCTGTGGATTCATACAGAGAGTAGTCGTTATAGTAGAGATATCTGAATCTCAGGGATAACTCCTGTACGTATTTGACGAGCTCGCTCAGCGTGTCGTTGCCGCAGCAACTTACAATAAAGTTGTGGAACTTCTCGTCGAGTTCGATTATGCCTTCTTTGTCCTCAGCCTTTGCGAGTGCTTCATCGTACTCAGTTGCTATTTTGCGAAGTTCTTCTTTTTCCTCGTCATTAATTCTCTGAGCCGCAAGTTTAGCTGCGAAGCCCTCCATATCCTCTCTTACTTCAAATACATCAAGCATGTCCTTGATGGATATATTTGCTACGTAAGCTCCTCTTCTCGGCACTATCTTGACCAATCCGTCATCCGATAGTTTTTTGATGGCCTCTCTGATCGGCGTCCTGCTTACGTTCATCTTTTCGGACAAATCAATCTCCATCAACCTGGTCTGAGATACTATTTCTCCGGTTAAAATCTTGTGTTTTAGTTCAAGATATACCAGGTCTTTTAGAGGTTTTTGTACCTTGAGTTGAATCTCCATTATCTTTCCTCTTTCTCCTTTACCTGCGCTCCTGCAACGGTTAGCCACATCCTGTGGTCCGGTTTTGATGCAAGCGCGCGCGTCAAGATTTCTGCGTCTTTATCTGCTTTATTTTTATCTCTGTAATATGCGGCAATTGTCGGTCCGCTTCCGCTCATCAGTATCTCGTCTGCGGACAGGGTCTCCTGCATCAGTCGCTTGAGTTCTGCCGCTGCCGGGTACGAGCCCAGCGTATATTTTTCGAGATCGTTTACGAACAATTTGCGGCTGCCTTGCTCCGAAACACCGCTGTAGCCTATGCTGTCGATAGCGCGATATGCGTCAGCCGTCGAAACTCCGATTCCCGGATTGGCCACGATTACATATCTGGCCTCTTCATCAGAGCCCTCGACCTCGTCTCCTATGCCGGAGGTCCAGGCGGCGAACTTTGCTTCGTCCAGCCCTTTTAATCCTCTGAGCGAATCTCTGTTGGCTGCGGCGTTCATAAAAATTGAAAAAGGCACATCTGCGCCTGTCTTCGACCCGAGAGACATCAACTCTCTCAGAGAGAGCGGATACCCTGCCAATGCGTTGAGACCGAGCATGGCGGCGGCAGCATTTCCGCTTCCTCCCGCTATACCGGCAGCCACCGGCAGTCTCTTTTCTATCTCCACAATTATGTCGGCACCCGGGAATATTGTTTCTGATGATTCGGCCAGAACTGCCATCCCCTTTAATGCCAGATTGTTCATGTCTGTCGGGATTGTATTTTCATCCGTACATAAATATACAACATGCCCGTTTATAGTGCAATGCGGTAAATTGTATTTTGTTCCATTTTCAGGACATTTTTTGATTTTAACTACATCACAAAGCCCGATTCCCTGCATCAGGGACACTATATTGTGGTAGCCGTCGGGTCTTTTTCCGACAACTTCCAGAGAAAGATTCAGCTTTGCATGTGCTTTAAGAGTGATGGAATCCATTTGTCCTGTGTCTGTAAATTAGTTGGTAAAGAATAGGGGAGCGTTGCTCCCCTGCGTTTTCGTTATTTCTTTCCTTTGCCGCCTTTTGATTTTTTCCTCTCGGCTTTCAGTGCCTCGACAGATCTGTCTGCTTTATTAGTCGGAGCCGGTGCATGTACGTGATATACGTTGTTGAGATACTCTGCGCAATTCTCAATCTTCTTTTCCTGAGCTTGTGCATCGTCTTTTTTCTTGCGGGCTTTTCTCTTAGCCTGTTTGGCTTCTTTCTTAGCCTGTGCGGCTCTTACTTCCTCTACGGATTTGCCCGTCTTCTTTGCTTCTTTATACGGATTGAAAGCGGCTTCTTTAGATTCGGTCGTCTCTTCTTCGTCGTCTTTCTTTTGATTCTGTCTCATGGTCAGCACCATGATTCCGCCAAACATAACGCACATCATGACCATGTTGATTGAGTTGTTGACTTTCTGGTTGTAAGTCTTGAACGTTACGGTTTTGGCCTGTTCCATTACGTTGCCTTCGTTATCCACAAGGCCTGCATCTATGGTGAGTGTATACTCCGCGTTGTTCTTGGCTGTGAATCCTCCGTCAACATCTGCGAGAACAAGCACGAGACCGTCATTCTTTTCGCTGAAAAGAATCTGAATAGGAACAGTCTCTCCGTCTTCGTCCTTGATGCTGAATTTGGATGCGTCGATTTTCTTGGCTTCCTCTGAGTTGATAGGATTGCTGAATGTGAGCTTAACACCGAGGTTCTCCATCGATGTATTTTTCTGGCCGTCCTCCGGGTAGGATGAAACGAGCTCAAGATTATCTGCAGCGAAGCTGAATGATGCGCTCAGCATCAGCATGATTGCAGTCAGTGTTGTGATAAGGCTTAGCCTCTTCATTTAATGTCCCTCCGTATATTTCCTTTATTATCTCCTGGCCTTAAAAAAGTTCCGGAGAATCGCAGCGCATTCACTTTCGAGCACGCCGCGAGTTATTTCCATTCTGTGGTTTAATTTTTCATTGGACGCTATGTTTAAAAGCGAACCGCAGGCTCCGGTCTTTGGATCGTCGGCGCCTATTACGAGCCTGTCTATTCTGGCCAGCACCATGGCTCCTGCGCACATGCTGCAGGGCTCGAGCGTGACGTACATGGTCGCTCCGTTGAGCCATTTGCTTCCGAGTTTGTCCTCGGCCTCAGCCAGGGCGAGCATCTCGGCGTGAGCCTGAGAGCTCCTCGCGCCTTCGACCAGATTGTGAGCACGCGCGATGAGCTGCCCGTCTTTTACTATCACGGCACCGACGGGCACCTCGCCCGCTTCGGCCGCCTTCGCAGCTTCATTTAATGCCTCGCGCATATAGCGCTCGTCGTCATTTGCGCTTACAATTCCGTCAAAAACCATAGCGCGTGTATTCTACCACAAGAGCGCTTATATTCCAATGATTTTCTTAAGCGCCACAAGCAGCGGATTGATTTCATAGATGAGTTTAGTCAGGTAGGAATCCTGTACGGCAGAAATGGCCTCCGGAATCTTTGCCGGCGCAAAGAGCGTGATCGCCGGTACGAGAGCCGCAACGAAGAGGCAGGCGATAATAAATCCCTTTACTATGCCGAGCGAAAGTCCGAGTATGCTGTCCGTACCGCCGATGATTACGGAGCTCTTGCGTCCGCGTCTCAAAAGCATCCTTATTATATATACCGCGAGCCACACGACGAGCACCACCAATATGAAAGCTATGATTCCCATCAGCGCCTCCGTGACTCTCGACGAGGTCTCTGCTGCGACTTTATCCGCCGCATTGTCTGCGATTTCGCCGATGAATCCGGGCAGGCTCTTTGAATAATTGTCCTGCTCCGGGCGTATGGTATCAAACACTCTTTTGTATATGGTGTCCCTAAACGGAGTCTTGAGCATATACTCTGAAACGTCTTTACCATAGAGCATAGCAAGCGCCAGGCCTCCTACGAGTCCCAGCAGTCTCAGTACCGTATCTCCAAGCCCTTTCTTCGCTCCGATCATCGCAGAGAGAAGCACGATAAGGCATATTATTCCGTCCAACATCCACCATTCAATTTTCACGCAATTATTCTATCAATCTTACTTGCTACACTCAAGCGTCGAATGCTATTATTAACACATCATCAATATGTTATTTTTTTACACGATTATGTAAGGAGATTAGAACAATGATTGATCCAAAAGAACTGAAGTACAGCAGAGACGATGAATGGGTTCGCTACGATGGCGATGCTGTTTATATCGGTATCACAGATTATGCTCAGTCCGAGCTCGGCGACCTCGTATTCGTAAACCTTCCTGAGGTTGATGATGAAGTTATCGCAGGAGAAGCTTTGGGCGATGTTGAATCCGTAAAGGCAGTTGCCGATATTATCTCGCCTGTTTCCGGCGTTGTTCTCGAAGTAAACGAGGAACTGCTCGATGATGCGGCTCTGATTAACAACGATCCTTACGGCGCATGGTTCGTAAAGGTCGGAGACGTCAGTGACGAAGTTGAGCTGCTCACTGCAGACGAATACGACGCATACAGAGGATAGACTCTGCGACGAAGCTTGCAAGCTGACTGACGCGGGGCGCCGCAATCACGCGACGCCCTTTTTTAATCTAAAGAACAGGAGGAATCAAATTGGGCACTTTTATTCCTAACACCAAGGAAGAGCAACTAAAAATGCTCAAGGAGATCGGCTATAAGGATTTCGACGATCTGTTCAAAGTCATCCCTGACGCAGCCAAGGTCAAGGGCGAACTCAAACTCCCCGAAGGCCTGAGCGAGATCGAAGTAGATCGCAAAGTGCAGGGACTCGCAAACAAGAACGTCGTATTCCGTTCGATCTTCCGCGGCGCCGGCGCATACAATCACTATGTACCGTCTGCTGTAGACGCTATCGCTAACAAAGAAGAATTCCTTACGGCATATACGCCATACCAGGCTGAGATCAGCCAGGGTATTCTGCAGTCGATATTCGAGTATCAGACCATGATCGCTGAGATTACCGGCATGGACATCGCAAACGCTTCTCTCTATGACGGAGCGTCCGCTGCCGCAGAGGCTTGCTGGATGTGCAAAGACCGTAAGCACAGCACTATCTATGTATCCGGTGCCATCGACGAAAGAATTCTCGAAGTAATCAAGACATATTCATTCGGAAGAGAGAATAAAGTCGAGATCATTCCTGCAAAGGACGGCGTCACCGACAAAGACGCTCTCAAAAAAGCCCTCGAGGCAGATGACGAAGCAGCTTGCTTCCTCATGCAATATCCTAACTTCTTCGGAGTTGTCGAAGACGCTGAGGAGCTCTGCAAGATCACTCAGGGCGCAGGAGCCAAGTTCATCATGTACTGCCAGCCGCTCGCACTCGGACTTCTCAAAAATCCGGGAGAGATCGGAGCAGATATCGCAGTTGGTGAAGGACAGCCTCTCGGACTCGGACTCGAATTCGGCGGACCGTATCTCGGCTTCCTCTCAACAAAAGAAGAGAACATGCGTATGATCCCGGGCCGTCTCATCGGTGAAACAGTAGACACCAGAGGCGAAAGAGGGTTCGTACTCACAATCCAGGCCAGAGAGCAGCACATCCGTCGTGAGAAAGCAAGCTCCAACGTTTGCTCCAACGAAGCATGGTGCGCACTCAGAGCCGGCATCTATCTCTCGACTATCGGCCCTAAAGGCTTCGAAGATGCAGCCAAGCTCTGCTCATCCAAAGCACACTACATGGCTGAGGAACTGGATAAGATCGGCATGAAGCTCTGCTTCAAGGGCGAGTTCTGGAACGAATTCGCAACCACATGCCCTGATGCAGACAAACTGCTCAAAGCCCTCGAGGATAAAGGCATACTCGGCGGACTCAAGTTCAGCTGCTGCGGCTGCGATGATGCAAAAGAAGACTGCATCCTCTGGTGCTGCACAGAGCTCAACACTAAAGAAGATATCGATGAAGTCATAGCTGTCGCAAAGGAGGTGTTCTAATATGAAATTAATATTTGAAAAGAGCATTCCTGGTAGAGGACAAGATATCTTCCCGGCATGTGATGTACCTGAAAAACTGCCAAAGAAAGATATGCTTCGCAAGGCTAAAGTAAACCTTCCTGAGATTTCTGAGAACGAGATGGGAAGACACTACACTGCACTTGCTAAAAGAGCGCACGGAGTTAACGACGGTTTCTACCCTCTCGGCTCCTGCACCATGAAGCACAACCCGAGAATCAACGAGAAGATGGCCAATCTTCCTGGATTTGCCAAACTTCATCCGCTCCAGCCTGCACACACAGTACAGGGCGCCAACGAACTCATCACAGAGCTCGAAGAGTTCCTTTGCGAGATTACGGGCATGGACGGTGTTACATTCTCACCTGCAGCCGGAGCTCACGGCGAGTTCACCGGACTTCTCCTTATCAAGGCTTATCACCACGACAGAGGCGAAGCTGAGAGAAACGAGATCCTCGTACCGGACGCAGCTCACGGCACAAACCCTGCATCGGCTACGATGGCAGGCTACAAATCCGTAACAATTAAGTCCAATGAAAACGGCACCGTAGACCTCGATGATCTCAAGGCACATCTCGGTCCTAAGACTGCAGGCCTGATGCTGACCAACCCTAACACGGTAGGTCTCTTCGACCCTAATATCATGGAGATTACAAGACTCGTACACGAGGCCGGCGGTCTCTGCTACTACGACGGTGCTAACCTCAACGCCGTAATCGGTATCGTACGTCCTGCAGACATCGGATTCGACGTAATCCACATGAACCTGCACAAGACATTCTCGACACCTCACGGTGGCGGCGGTCCTGGTTCCGGTCCATGTGCATACAAAGACTTCCTGGCACCATTCGCACCGGGTCTCACATGCAAGGACGGCAAAGAGTACAAGAGAGCCGAGAAATCCATCGGTAACATGACAGGTTTCTACGGCAACTTCCTCGTAAACGTCAAGGCATACACATACCTGCTGACGATTGGTAAGGACGTGGCAACTCTCGCACAGAACGCTGTTCTGAACGCAAACTACATGCAGGAGAAACTCAAGGATATCTATCCTATCGCATTCGACACAACCTGCATGCACGAGTTCGTTATCGGCCTCGACCCTATCTACAGGAAGACTCATGTATCGGCTCTGGACGTAGCCAAGGCTCTCCTCGACTACGGCATCCATCCGCCTACAATCTACTTCCCTCTCATCGTCCACGAGGCCCTCATGATAGAGCCTACCGAGACGGAGACGAAGGAAACTCTCGACGAGGCCATCCAGGCATTCCGCGAGATCTACGACAAGATCTTCAGCGCGCCTGAAAGCGTACAGCAGGCACCTCAGACCACACCGGTACTGAGACTCGACGACACCAAGGCGGCTCGTGAGCCACACCTGAGGTACAAATTCGACTAAGGCCCTTCGCAACCTCAAATATTAATCGATTAAATTTGAGGATAGATAACTAAAACCGCGAGGATTTGAAGCTATTAAGCGTACGGCCTCATAGTTAACAAGAAAATTGCCCCTATTTGACCAAAATGCGTCATTTAGGGGCAATTTGTTGCATCATTTCTTTTGTAAATTGGTCCTATTTGAGCAAAACTTGCCATATAGGACCAATTTTATACGTTTTACAGTCTGGCTGCTTCCATGATTGCTTCTACGAATGATGGATGCGGATGGATAATGTCTCCGAGTTCCTCGAGAGTCATTCCCTGGCTGACTGCAACTGCGAGTTCTCCGATGAGGTCGGATGCTCTGCCGCAGAGGAGGTGAGCACCGATGATTACGTGGTCATCCTCTCTGGCTATGATCTTGACAAAGCCTCTGTCGAGTCCTGCAATCAGAGTCTTTCCGTTTGCGGACATCGGATACTTCTTGGATACTACGGCGATGCCCTGCTCCTTGGCCTCATCAGCTGTCAGGCCGACTACTGCGATTTCAGGATCGGTGTAGATGCAGCTAGGCACGGTGTTCATATCGATTGTGGCTTCTTCACCGAGCATCATAGCAACTGCGCTTCTACCCTCGGCGGTTGCTGTGTGTGCAAGCTGAACTCCGCCTATGCAGTCTCCGATGGCATAAACGCTCGGGCAAGCCGTCTGGTATTTATCATTGACTTTGACGAAGCCCTTCTGATCGAGCACATCATATTTTGCGAGGAAGTCATCGCTGAATACGCCCTTAGTAACAGGCTTTCTGCCTACGCTCATCAGGACTTTGTCAGCAAGGATTGTGATTTCCTCTTCCTTTTTATTCTTAAGAGTGACTGCGAGCTTGTCTCCGTCCTTTTCAATCTTCTGAACAGGGGAGCTCACGTGTACATCAACGCCTTTCTTCTCGAGAGACATCTTGATGCTTCTTCCGATTTCCTTGTCTACCATAGGTAGCAGTCTGTCGAGTCCTTCGATTACCGTTACGTGGTCGCCGAGGTCTGCATAGATGGTGGCAAACTCGATACCGATGACGCCGCCTCCGATGATGACAAATTCAGGAATCTCTTCGCATCCCATATTGAGAAGATCCGTGCTGTCGATAACGCCCGGAAGATCTGCACCCGGAATAGGCGGGATAAGCGGATCGGAACCCGTAGCTACCATTATCTTCTCTGCAGTGTAGCTGTCTGAACCCACTTTGACTTCGTGGTCGCCACAGACTACGGCTGTTCCCTCGAGTATGTCTATCTTTTTCTTGTCCAGCAGGCCTTTGATGCCTCCTCTGAGAGTGTCGAGCACTTCGTCTTTTCTCTGGCCGATTCGGGCTCTATTGGCTTTGAGTCCGCTTACCTCAACTCCGAGTTCCTCTCCGTGAGCAGCTTCTCTGTATACATCGGAGCAATGCATCAGGGCCTTTGTAGGAATGCAGCCTCTGTTCAGGCAGGTTCCGCCAAGCTTCTCTTTTTCAACTACGGCT
>CADAJM010000028.1 GCA_902788245.1 uncultured Eubacteriales bacterium
AACACGTTTTTTTACGCTCTCTTTTTCGGAGAGGCGTGAAACCTTCTAAATACAGTCATCAGATAAAAGGAAAAGGTTATGAACACAGTTATTAAGAGAGACGGCACGGAAGCAGCCTTTGATGATTCCAAGATCTTCAACGCCATATTTGCTGCCAACAAAGCAGTAGACGGCGAGAAAATGTCCAGCATCGATTTCACTTACCTTACTCAGAAGGTAGTTGAGAAACTGGACGGAGAGACCTGCACGGTAGAGCAGGTTCAGGACATAGTAGAGCAGATGCTCATCAAGTATGACTATGAGAAAACTGCCAAGGCATACATCCTCTATCGTGCGGAGCATGCCAAGATCAGAGAAGCAGAGTCCGACCTGATGAACATCTACAACGAGCTGACATACTCATACTCCAAAGATGCAGACATCAAGAGAGAGAACGCCAACATCGACGGAGACACATCGATGGGCACCATGCTCAAATACGGTTCTGAGGGAGCCAAATATTATGTAGATAACTACATTCTTCCTAAGGACATAGCCAAGGCTCACGTCAACGGAGACATTCATATCCACGACAAGGACTTCTACATGCTCACAGAGACATGCTGTCAGATCGACCTGATCAAACTGTTCAAAGACGGTTTCTGCACAGGCCACGGCTATCTCAGAGAGCCACAGTCAATCATGAGCTACGCATCACTGGCTTGCATCGCGATTCAGGCCAACCAAAACGAGATGCACGGCGGACAGTCTGTTCCTAACTTTGACTATTCGATGGCACCGGGTGTTGCAAGGACTTACGTAAAGGAATACTTTGCCGCTCTGACCGAGATCATATCCGGTAAGTTCGACCTCTCGTATGCAGAGGCCAAGGAACTCACAGATAAGATTAGGAAGGAAGCAGTAGAGCCGACGCTATCCATGAACGGCGGCTACGGAGAAATCCTCGGCAAATGGTATGACCAGGCAGGAAATCTCCCGGTCATCACAAGAGATGCACTCGTAGCATGCAACAGACAGGCTTCTGAGTCTGCATGGGCCAGAACGGATAAGATGACTTACCAGGCTATGGAGGCGCTCATCCACAATCTCAATACCATGAACTCAAGAGCCGGCGCACAGGTTCCGTTCAGCTCCGTAAACTACGGAACAGATACGACACCTGAGGGCAGAATGGTTATCAAGAACCTCCTACTTGCCACAGAGGCGGGCCTCGGAAACGGAGAAACACCTATCTTCCCGGTTCAGATCTTCAAGGTCAAGGACGGGGTCAGCTTCAACGAGGGAGATCCTAACTACGATCTCTTTAAACTGGCCGTAAGATGCAGTGCCAAGAGACTCTTCCCGAACTTCAGCTTCCTGGATGCGCCATACAATCTGAAGTTCTATGAAGAGGGTAATTACAACCGCGAGGTTGCATACATGGGCTGCCGTACAAGAGTTATGGCAAACAGCCACAATCCGGATAAGGCAGTCGTATGCGGAAGAGGAAACCTCTCTTTCACATCCATCAACCTGCCGAGACTCGGCATCGAAGCCAACAGAGATTTCGAAGTGTTCTATAAAAAACTCGACGCCATGATGGAACTCGTAGCTCGCCAGCTCCTGCACAGATTCAAAATTCAGTGCAGTAAGAAAGGCAGAAACTATCCGTTCCTGATGGGACAGGGCATCTGGATTGACTCGGACGAGCTCGGACCTGACGACAGCGTAGCAGAAGTTCTCAAAAACGGCACACTCTCGATCGGATTCATCGGACTTGCCGAGACAATGAAAGCCCTCACAGGCAAACATCACGCAGAGGACGAGAGAGTAAGAGAGCAGGCCTTTGAGATCATCAAACATATGAGAGATTTCTGCGACAGAAAGAGCGTAGAGACGGGCCTCAACTTCACGCTGCTGGCTACACCGGCAGAGGGACTTTCGGGCAGATTCGTCAAGATCGACAGAGAGAAATACGGAAAGATTGAAGGCATCACCGACAGGGATTACTACACGAACTCATTCCACGTTCCTGTATACTATCCGATCGGAGCATTTGAAAAGATCGACATCGAGGCGCCATATCATGACCTGACCAACGCAGGACACATCAGCTATGTAGAGCTCGACGGAGATACTTCAAAGAACCCTGAGGCTTTCGAGACTGTCATCAGATACATGCAAAAATCCGGCATCGGATACGGCTCGGTCAACCATCCTGTAGACAGAGACCCTGTATGTGGATACACCGGAGTGATCGATGATGTATGCCCGCGCTGCGGAAGACGCGAAGGAGAACCTGTCACTATCGAGAGACTCAACGAGCTTCGCATGAGATATCCGAGCGTACCGGTTCCGTGTGATTGCACTCACTAATGTGACATCGTCACTTTAAAATATAGGGCAAACACAATATAATGTGGTTGCTTGATAAAAGATACAACAATATACAAGAATTTTACTTCACAAAGCGAAATATGGGGAGTAAAATAACAGGGAACGAACAACGGAGGTAAAGGTATGAATAATAAGGCAGTAAAGAACATAAACGGACAGGTTGGAGAAGGTGTAGGATTCGAGAGAATCAGAAGGATCACAGGATACCTGGTAGGAACTCTTGACAGATTCAACAACGGTAAAAGAGCCGAGGTAGAAGACAGAGTTAAACACGGTCTTTCTCACTAATTAATCCAAGGATAACACTTATTGAATAGTCGCCTGCTTATTGTGGGCGACTGTTTTTATGAAAAGAGCGGGGCAATGAGCAGCGATACAGGAAGAGAAAACATGGTAATAAGGATGTGCGGAATTGAGCCGGAGTCAATAGTGGACGGCCCGGGATTTCGCTACGTGCTTTTCGTACAGGGATGCTCGCATCATTGCAAGGGTTGTCACAACCCGGAGTCATGGCCGACTGACGCGGGAGAGGACATGACGCTTGCCGAGATCATGGATGAGATTAAGTCAAATCCCAATCTCGACGGAGTTACTTTCTCGGGAGGCGAACCTTTCGAGCAGGTCCCTGCGCTTTTGGAACTCGCCAAAATGATAAAGGCAGAGGGCCTCGGGCTCATGAGCTACAGCGGCTACACCCTCGAGGAACTTGAGGGTAGAGGAGATGCCGCGACAGACGAACTGCTCGGCCTCCTCGATATGCTAGTGGACGGCAGGTATGTAGAGGAGCAGAGAAACCTCACGCTTATCTACAGGGGTTCCGAGAACCAGCGCGTTATAGATATGAATAAGACTCGTGAAGCGCGCGAGGCAGGCAGTATAGATTCAGATGGCGTAGTACTGTATCACACGGACTTCGATAAGGAAATACAAATTTAAAACTATGCACAAACCTTTTATTTTAATATGGAATTGCATAGTTTTTTGATGTGATAAAGGCGGAATAGGTTAAAATCGCAAAAAGTATATGATTATTCCCAAATATATCGTAAACTAAACTATAAATAGAGAAAATATGATGTAAAAACTATGCAAAATCAAGCAGTAATGCACGGTTTGTGCATAGTTTGAGAGGTGTGCAGTGAAACTTGAACTTGTGGCGACGGCGACATTCGGACTTGAGGCTGTGGTCAGGCGCGAGATAGAGGCGCTCGGCTACAAGGTCATTAAGACCGAGGACGGAAGAGTAACATATATGGGCGACGAGCGCGCTGTGGTGCGCTCGAATCTATGGCTCAGAAGTGCGGACAGAGTATACATCCGCATGGGTGAGTTTGAAGCGAAAGAATTTGAGGAATTATTCCAACAGACAAAAGCGCTTGAGTGGGAGAGCATAATCCCCCTCGAAGGCGCTTTTCCTGTTGTCGGGGGTTCTGTGAAGTCGACTCTTCACAGCGTGCCGGCCTGTCAGAAGATAGTAAAGAAGGCGATATCGACCAGGCTCGGAGAGTTCTATTTCAAAGATCAATTGCCTGAGACCGGTGCCGAATACAAGATAAGATTCATTGCACATAAAGATAAGTTCCTGCTGCTTATGGACACGAGCGGAGCGGGGCTTCACAAGAGGGGATACAGGGTGCGCGATGTGGCGGCTCCTATGAAGGAGACGCTCGCAGCAGCACTGGTGCAGCTGAGCTTTTACAAAAAGGACAGGGTGCTTATGGACTGCTGCTGCGGTTCGGGCACGATTCCTATAGAAGCAGCCTTAATCGCCCGAAACATCGCGCCCGGCCTGAACAGATCCTTTGCATCGGAGGACTGGGATCTGATTCCGCAAGATATCTGGAAAGATGAGCGGAGCAAAGCGTACAGAGCAATTGATACAGAAACAATCGGTTCAAAGGGTAATGAATCAAATGAAAATGAAGCAAATGAGATTGAAGCAAATGAGATTGAAGCAAATGAGATTGAAGCAAATGAGAATGAAGTAAATGAATTCACTCCCCTTAGAATCTCCGCAATGGACATAGAGAAAAAAGCCTTCATAGCTGCCAAGGCGAATGCCGAGGAGGCCGGAGTTATAGACGATATAGATTTCATCTGCATGGACATGACGAAGTGGGAGCCGGGCGGAGGCATTCCAAAAGGCGTAGGCCGTGATGAGCCCGTCGTGGTAATCTCAAACCTGCCGTACGGCATGAGGATAGGAGACGATGCCGGACTTACCGGAATATACAGGCATATCCGGGAGATTATGGAGGACTGCCCCAGATGGTCGTTCTTCCTGATTACCGCAGATAAAAAGCTCGAAAAAGAACTCGGACGCAAGGCGGACAGGCGCCGCAAATTATACAATGGCCAGATAGAGACACAATTCTATCAATTCCACGGCATTAGACCTCAGAAAAATGTGATAGAATAGATATGCACGAAGACGCAAGGGTCAGCAGGGGGTAAGTATGAATAAGAAGGATTTCTACTATCCGTCCATAGACGGAAAGACGAAGATACATGCTATCAGATGGGAGCCGGATGGGGAACCGAAAGCCATACTGCAAATTATACACGGCATGGTTGAATTCATAGATCGCTATGATGATTTTGCGCGCTATCTGACGGAGTTCGGATATCTCGTGGTCGGAGAGGATCATCTCGGACACGGGGAGTCTGTTCAATCCGATGAATACCACGGCTATTTCGGAAAAGACGGCAATGCGTGGGTAATAGCGGATATACATCAGCTGAGAATAATGATGTATGAGGAATATCCGGAACTTCCTTATCTGATGCTCGGACACAGTATGGGCTCTTTTTTGCTGAGACAGTATATCACCGAAAAGGACGGAAGATATGCAGAAGAACTCGCAGGAGTAATAATAATGGGCACAGCATGGCAGCCTAAAGCAGTGGCAGAGGTAGGAAAGATACTTGCAAAAGCTCTTGGCACGAACAAACCGGGAAAAGCCGCAAGATTAATAGATATAATCGGGTTCAGAAACAACCTGAAGAAAATCGATAAACCGAGAACAGGAAAAGACTGGCTGACGAGGGATGAGAAGATAGTCGATTGGTATCGCAATGAGCCTTGGTGCAATTTCCATTTCAGCCCGAATGCTTATTATCATATGTTCTCAGGGATGCAAAAGGCACACGACATCAAGAGGATGAGAAGTCTACCTGAGGGTCTGCCTATGCTCTTTGCTGCAGGGGCGGAAGATCCGGTCGGAAACTGGGGAGAAGGCGTCAGGAAGGCATTTATGGTCTACACTGATAATACCGATTGCGATGTGGATATTCGCATCTACGGCGATGACAGACATGAGATACTTAATGAACTCGATAAAGATCGAGTATACGAAGATATGAAAGATTTCCTCGAGTACTGCCTCGAGAAAAGGAGTGCAGCCGATTGAGCTACAACATCGACCTGATAATCAGAATAGCAGTCGCATTTATCTTCGCTGTCGTTATGGGTAACGGCAGCGTTGTGGCGTTCAACAGGATGCCCGCCAAATGGTTTGAAGAATATCCCGAGGATGCAGAGATAGGTTCCGATGCAGAAAAGGAATTGCCCGAGAAACTCATCGAGGCCGACGCTATGGGCAGACAGAGACTGCCGAGCAGCCCTTGGAAATACGCATTTGTAGGATACTTCGCGATTACAGGTCTCTATCTCGCAATCAGGGGAAGCAGTCTCAAATATGAAATAGCTGTGCTTTGCATTTTATTTGTAGTCCTTGAGATGGCAATCTCCGATCAGCTGTATCAGGTCGCACCCGATCAGTTCATGTGGGCACTTGTTGTAATAGCGATATCTTTTACGGACTATTATGATAAATGGTGGGAGCAATCCGTCGGGGCGCTCATAGGATTCGGGATATCGTTCGCAATACTGATACTCGGAAACCTGCTATTCAAAACAGGTTCGATAGGAGGCGCGGATATCAAATTCTTTGGATGCATGGGCCTTATCACGGGAAGGTCCGGCGTAGTCATCATATTTATACTTACTACGATTATCTTTGCTATATACTCGATGATCAGGATAGCGACGGGACGAGGCAGCATAAAGGATAAAAATGCAATGCTTCCGTCGGGGCTCGCTGCAGTGACGATATATTTCCTCTTCCTTTGGAATATAGACAATCTCTTGATGTTTGAACTGTAATATGGGACAGAATGTACTGATTAAAATAGAATACGACGGCACGAATTTCAGCGGCTGGCAAATTCAGCCGAACGCGCGCACAGTGCAGGGTGAGATAGAACACGTGCTGAAATATATCGCGTATGAAGACGTGCATATACACGGCACCAGCAGGACGGATGCCGGAGTTCATGCGCTCGGACAGTGCGCGACTTTTGAGTGGAATTCGAATATGCCGGTTGATAAGCTGCCCGAGGTCATGAACAGGAGATTCGGGGCCGGAGGCACGGGACGCTCCGGTGCGCCCGGGGACATCAGGATATTGTCCGCAGAAGTCATGCCGGAGGACTTCCACGCCAGATACTCCTGCAAGGGAAAGACCTACAGATACATCATCGATAAGAGCGGGGATATATTCAGGAGAAATATCGCATTTCAGTATCCCGAAGCTGATGGTTTAAATATTAATCTCATGCGTGAGGCCGCATCTTATATAATCGGAACTCACGACTTCAAGTGCTTTGAGACTGCGGGCGGAACTCCGAGGGAGACCACGGTCAGGACCGTATCTGCGCTTGAAATATCCGAAGATGACGAATCCGTAATAATTGAGGTAACAGGGGACGGTTTCCTTTACAACATGGTGAGGATAATAGTCGGGACCCTTGTTGAAGTCGGCATATGCAAAAGGACGCCCGAAAGCGTCCGTGATGCCATAGATAGCAAAGACCGATCGAACGCGGGCTTTACAGCGCCGCCACAGGGCCTTTACTTAAAAGAAATCTATTTCTAATCGTTCTTATGCAATATCTCTTAAATCGAGATTTTTGACCTTTCTGAATGTGCTCGTATATATGATGAGTGCAAATATTCCTTCGAGAGCCGCAGCGATTACCCAGGCCATCCACTGATATGACCTGTCGAGCTGCATGTTTATCGGCTCTATCATCTGTATCGCACGAGACGAGAATAGCGAGCCTATCAGGACTCCCGCAAAGAGCCCGATAAAGCTTGTTATGACAGTCTCTCTTGCGAGATAACCTTTGGCCTGTTTTACACTGAAACCGTTTACACGCATTACAGACAGTTCTGTTTTCTTGCGGTTGAGGAATATGTTGGCCAGGTTGGTAAGTATCATAAACGATATGAGTATGGCTATTCCCGTCGTGACAAGCGTGACTATGCTGAACAGTTTGGCGTTTGCTTCGACGCCTTGCCTGAACGATGTAGGCGTGTCAAATGTGACTCTGGAATTAATCTTCAGAATGGCTTTTCTGAGAGCTTCGGAATCCGCGCCGTTTAAATGCACATATCTGGAGTTAAATACAGGTGCTTCACCGAAATATGTTCTATACGATTCCGGAGTAATAATAGACAGTCTTCCGAAATAACTGTTATAGAAACCGGCAATCTTAACATCATGCCCCACGACGTCGTTGTCGAATATTGTGATCTTGTCCCCACGGCTGAAAGAATATCTCTCGCCGAACTTAAGCGGCAGGAGAATTCCGTCAGCAGGTAATTCCATTGGTTCGCCGTCCAGACTGATTCCGATATAATCTTTAATCTCTTCCGGTTTGGCACATAGCAAGTTGAGTGCATCGACTCCGTCTATGCCTCTGTATATGCGATTCTCATACATGGTCTCGATATACTCAGCCCCGCTGTCCGTAATCAGTTTATCAATTACAACTTTGTCTTGGTCGCTTACGGACGCCGCGAAGTCCATCCTGAGATCGTAATTGTTTATTTCGTATGACTGTTTGTCCAGTGTGCTGCCAAATGCCAATTTAACGGTTATGCCAAGACCCATAAGCAGGCAGCATGCGGCAACTATAACGGTTGAGACGATTACTCTGGCTTTGTCGTCCTTGATGTTTCTTACTATGAGCTTGGAATAAAGAGAACCTTTTTGTGTGGACTCCTTCTTTCTCTTGTTTGCTGCTTTATTGCTGCTGAGGGTGTTGCCGTTCATCAGCATTGATGCTGGACTCTTGAGTATATCCGAGCAAGCGATTACAGTAGCCAGTGCACATATTACAACCATCGCCAAAGAGATGAGAACGCTTGCTCCCGGCTTTATTACAGTATGTAATTTCTCGAACGGGTACATATTCTGACCGTTATAAATCTTCAGTACGATTTCGGAGAGACCCGTTCCGACTATAAAGGCCATGATATCGCCTACGATGGCTGCCGTGACGCCAAAGATCAAGTATTTACCCAGGACTTCTCCCTTATGGAATCCGAAGGCTTTGACTGTACCGATCAGAGTCTTTTGTTCATCTATTATGATGATCAGGGTAGAGAGGCAAACCATGGCAGTGATTAGCAGGAACATAATGCCAAACAGAGTTCCCGTCCTGTGTAAGGTCTCTATCTGAGATTTGATGTCGATATATCCCGCGTTGCTCTTTCGATCGAGGGCAAGCCATTTGCAATCGGCTTTATCCACCTCGGCTCTCGCCTCTTCGAGTTTTTTCTCAGCTTCTTCTCTGTTTTCTGCGAGAAGGGCAATCGCCTCTGCCAACTTGGCTTCGTACTTTCTCTTTACGGAGTAGTATTTGTTCCACCCCTCATCTATTTTGTTCTGATATTTCTTGCGCTCTTTTTCAAGTCGCGCTCTGTAATCCTTTATCTTTTTCTCTGCATTGGCGATGTATACGTCTGTTTCCTTTTCGTATTTGTCGATATTTTTTTCGATCTCTGCAGTTTTATCGCGGATTTCTTCAACATTTTTTTTGGTTTTTTCTAATTCACTTTTGATTTTTTCCAGAGTATTTATGTATTCTTCGCGGCTTGGAACATCGGGGTTATCAATTTGCTTATTAAGAAGATCTTTGATAACAGAAAAATCATAATTCAAAATTGCGTCAACAGTAGCGGTCGGATCTATTGCTCCGTCGGAAACCTCCTTAATCTTATCGGCGATCTCCTGGGCCTTTGCTCTGTCGATTTTATCGCGATATTCTTCTATAGTATTAATAATGGATAAGCACTCTTTGGCTGTTTCACTGACTTCTTCTCTTTTTGAACTTCCCTCATCCGAGTTCCAGGCTTCATCGGTCATACTTCTGATATTATCTATATATGCGCTCAATTTATCGATATAGTTATCAAGCTCTTTTATTGTCTCATCGCACTTCTCATGCGTTTCTTTAAGATCCTTTTTGATCTCAGGGAGTTGTTTGTCAATCTCGTTGCAGTTCGCTTTTATCTTATTGAGCCTGGCCTCTCCGTCATCAATCTTCTTTTTGTATTTTTTTACGGTCTTGTCGAGTTTGGACTGGGCTTTGTTGAGTTTCTTTCTGCCTTTTGCAAGCTTTGAGTTAAGCGTGCTTCTTCCGTTATCGATTTTGGCCTGAGATTTTTCGAACTCGGCAAGCGCTTTGGCCCACTCTGCATCTATTTCGGCATTGGCATCTCTCTTGAACTCGTCGGTTCTCTTGGCTTCGAGCTCCTTTGCAAGTTTATCAATCCTATCATAAAGAGGACGTGATTCTTCCAGATATTTGTCGGAGTAGAATTCGTCCGGAGACGGATCTTCGGATTTGATGTATACCCTTGTGTAAAGGCCGTCCGTAACTTCCTCGTCAAACGATGAAAGCGGTGCTACGACAATATTTGACATCTTGCGATGTATGTAATCAGGATGCCTTACCAGGCCTGTAATGACGAATTTGTGGGTGCGGAAAGGATAATCCATATTTGCAACTTTAATATGCAATCTGACGTTGTCGCCTATCCCTATGCCGCTCTTTTCAGAGAAGTCTTCTGCGAGAGCCAGCTCACCTTCTCCCGTCGGCATTCTGCCTTCCACGAGCTCGGGAACGCTGATTCTCTCTGTAGCGGAAAGGACGGTCGCCGTTCTCTTGGAATATCCTTTGGAGATGGTTGCCGTCATCTGCATTACGCCTTCTGCATCGAGTACTCCGTCAACCTGTTTTACCAGCTCGAGATTTGACTCGCTTACGCCGAGAGACGATATCATCTCGAAGTTCTTAAAATTATGATCAATTTCATATGCTCCGGCTTCTCTGCCCAGGCCCGCTTCCATAAAACGAGTGGTCAGAAATGCTCCGACTCCGAGCATGATAACAAGGCATATCGAAAGATATGATACTATCCTTTTTCTGATATTCCTTGTCGCGTCTTTAACCTGACTTTTCTTCATTTATCAATTCTTATAGTCGGAACGAAATAATACATCCCTCGACCTCTAATAATACCACAGTTTTCCTTGACGGGGATTTCTTTTCAGTTAAAATATGTATGTAAAGGGTAAGAGATTTCCCGTAAATTCCTAAGGAAGGAAGAAATTGTTTGTATAAAGTAAGGATAGACAAATTCGAGGGCCCGTTCGACCTTCTGATATACCTGCTCGAAAACGCCAAGATGGACATCTACGACATCAAAGTGGCGGAGATTACCGAGCAATATATAGCCTACCTCAAGGAGATGGAAGACCTGAACATCGAGGTGGAGACTGAGTTTATCGTGCTCGCAGCAGTACTGATCAGACTCAAGTCCCATATGCTTCTTCCTAGGGTATCGGACAACCCGGATGACGACGTAATAGTCGAAGATCCGAGGATGGAACTCGCCACCAGGATACTTGACTACATGCGGACCAAGAAATCCGCTGAGATGCTCCAGGAAAGAGAGGAGTACAACCTCGCGATTCACGAAAAACCCGCAGAGGACCTCTCGAAGTACGTGGGAGAGCCAGATGAGATTCTGAAGGCCAGCGATGAACAGCTCGTCAACGCGTTTATACTCTTCCTGACGAGAAAGAAGAAAATAGAGGAAGTTCAGCGCAGATATCAGAGAGTCAGGAGGCGCAAAGAGTCCATCGAGACGAGGATCAAGGACATGACCAAGATTCTCGAACTGAGGCTTACGCCGGATAAAAGCGGAATATCCTTTATGGAACTTCTGCCTGAGGAACCTGACAGATATGATATTACGCTCTCGTTCATGTCGCTTCTCTCGATGATTAAAAATCAGGGATATGACGCGGAGCAGCAGGAGAACTTCGGGGAGATAACGGTAGTCAGGAAGGACCCTGAGATAATCAGAGCCCAGGAGGAAGCCGAGGCGGCTGGGGTCAACGAATACAGAGATGATGAATTTGACGATATAGACGACTACGATGACGATGATCCGGCATCTTACGGATATACAGAAACGGAGGCAGCAGATGTACAGTAAGAAAACGATGAAATCGGCACTTGAGACCCTCATGTTCATGTGGGGAGAGCCGCTTGATGTTAAAGACGCTGCCGAGGTGCTGGAGGCTGAGAAGGCAGAGGTGAGAGAACTGTTCAGAGAGCTCATGACAGAGTATGAGCAGGAAGGCCGCGGCATCAGAATTCGCGAGGCCGGAGATGCTTTCGGCTACGTTACTCATGTTGAAAACGACATGTTCGTACAGAAACTCTGCACTCCCGTAAGAGTCAGAAGACTGAGCCAGGCAGCTCTTGAAGTGCTGGCCATAATCGCATACAGGCAGCCTGTCACAAGATCCGAGATCGACTCAATCAGAGGCATCAAGAGCGAGAGGGTTATCGACGGCCTTATGGACAAAGGCCTCGTCGAGATCACGGGACGTTCCGAGGGAGTAGGAAGACCGTTGCTCTACGGAACGACCAAAGAATTTCTTAAAAAGTTCGGATTTGCCTCTCTCAAAGAACTGCCGGAGGTTCCGGAATATGAAGAGCTCAGACGTGAGCGAGAAGAGCAGGGCGGACAGCTCTTTATGAACTTCGATGCCGAAGAAGAAAGTCCGGAAGAGAACAAAGAAGATATAAAAGAAGAGACGAACGAGACCGCAACAGATGAGAATTAATCAATATATAGCGTCGGCCGGAGTGTGCAGTCGACGAAAAGCAGATGAGTTAATAGAGGAAGGCAGAGTCATGGTAAATGGCTCTGTTCTTGATGTTATGGGATATCACGTGCAGGACGGAGACATAGTCGAGGTGGACGGTGCGCGCATAGAACCCGTAACAAAGAAAGTATATTATCTTCTGAATAAGCCTGCGGGATATGTAACATCCACTGCCGACAAGGAAGGCAGACCACTCGTGACCGAGCTCGTACCTGACAGCGTCAGGGTCTTTCCCGTAGGAAGGCTTGACCTCAACACGACGGGACTCATCATACTTACAAATGACGGGGATCTTTCCAATAAACTGATGCATCCTTCGAGGGAGTTCAACAAGAAATATTTAGTCAGAGCTGCCGGTATCGTAACGCTCAAAGAAGCGGAACATCTTGCGCGCGGTGTGGACATAGGCGGCTTTGTGACTTCGCCGGCCGAAGTTCATCTGATCAAGCACGACAGAAATTCCACCATTGCAGAGATAATCATACACGAGGGTAAGAACAGGCAGGTGAGGCGCATGTTTGAGGCCATGGGTCATCCTGTGCAGGAACTTTGTCGCACGGGACTCGGCAATCTCACGATAGGCAAACTCGCACTAGGGCAATGCAGGAAACTCAGTCCGGCTGAGGTCGAATATCTGAAAAGGGTTTAGATATGGAAAATGAAAACATGAAAAAATGTGAAAACTGCGGAACTTTTGTCCCAAGGGACGCGGTTTACTGTGACGTCTGTGGCGAAGTCGTTTCAAAGAGGCGTGCAAGGAAACAGGAGAAAGCCGAGGCTCCGAAGGGTAAATTCGGAAGACCAAAGACTTTCAAAGAGTTCATGATGCTTGCCGGAATGTCATTTGTTATGATGATCGCCATACTCATCGTCATAGGGATAATCAGCGGAGCTGCAGACGAAGCCAGATACAGGGAATATGAGAGGAAAAGAGATCTCAGCGGATGGGAGGAGACGGTAACTCCCGAGGAGTTTGAGAAAATCGAGATAGGCATGACCTATGAAGAGGTTAAAGAGGTCATAGGCGGAGATGGCAAAATGATTGAGAAAGAGAAATATTGGCATACCTACAGGTGGCCGGGCGACTACTATGTGGATAAGAACTTCGGCTATCTGGAACTCCGCTTTGACACAAACACTTACGGCGTAAATGAAGGGAAACCGCCTATGCTGGAAGAAATAGACGAAAGGGAGATTGTCCACGGAGCGGACTGCCACGACACATATATTAAATTGCAGGACGGCAAATACTCAGAACTTGACACGGAATACGTAACAAGGGCACAGCTCGAAAAAATCGAGGCTGGCATGAGTTACGAGCAGGTTTGCGAAGCGATTGGTGCGGAGGGCAAGCATTACAGATCGTCAACTTGGATTCGCGAGAATCGTACAGATCGCAGAGACGAGTATGTGTGGAAGACAAAACGTGGTGATTGGGACAATGATTTTTCACAGTCTTTCGAAGACGGCGTGGTAAAAGAAATTCCTTCGTGGGAACTGGACTTTATTGACTAGGAGATTTATATATGAAATGCGTACACTGCGGAACTCTGCTCAGGAAACAATCTAACTTCTGCCTCGGCTGCGGTAAACCGGTCGATGCAATGGAGTGCTATATCACGGAGATGAGGGAGAGCGGTAAGGTTCTCACCAGAAAGACGGACAAGGAGAGCCTGAACCACATCATAGAGTTCACAGGCAAAATATTCGAACGAGCACTTCTTAATCCGGACCTGAAATACGAGGTCAGAGATTTCTTTGAGGGATATCTTCCGAAGATTACGGAAGTTCTGACCAGATACAAGGATGCAAAAAACCACGAGGAAATGAAGGGCCAGCTCGACAGCATAAAGAACGATCTGACCGATGTCCTGAATACCACTGAGGATGCATTCGGATTGATGTACAGATACCTCTGTGAAAACGACATCACACAGCTTCAGATTAATATAGAGGCACTCAAGACTCAGATAGCCATGGACGGCCTCTTGAACTCCGATTTTGAAATAGAATAACAGTGCAGGAGACGGAAATATGAGTAATCAGGAATTAAGATGCCCGAATTGCGGGAAGGTATTCCAAGTCGATGAGAGCGGTTATGCCGCCATTCTTAAGCAGGTACATGATGCTGAATTCGAAAAGGAAGTAAAGAGACTTGAGGACAGCATCGACAAGAAGAAATCAGACGAACTCACGATTGCGACGATGCAGCAGGAGAGGTCTTTTTCCGAACAAATGAAGGAAAAAGACGATTTGATTGCAGAAAAAGATCGAGAGATTGACTCGTTGAAAAACACATTATCCCTGCAGGAAAGGGACGTGGAGATTAAAGAGAAAAATCTCTTGGAAAGACACAAGGATGAGCTCAGGATACGCGATGAAGAAATAGAAAGATTGAAAGACTTCAAAGCAAAGCTGTCGACAAAGATGGTGGGTGAGAGTCTGGAGCAGCATTGCCAATCTCAGTTTAATCAATTCAGGATGGCGGCCTTCCCAAATGCCTATTTTGAAAAGGATAATGACAGTAAAAGCGGAAGTAAGGGCGACTTCATATTCAGAGAATCTTCGGGTGACACCGAGTTCATATCCATTATGTTTGAGATGAAGACAGAGATGGATACAACCGAAAAGAAGCATAAAAACGAAGACTTCTTTAAGGAACTGGATAAAGACCGCAATGAGAAGAACTGCGAATATGCGGTTTTGGTTACGACGCTCGAAATGGACAGCGAGCTGTATAACAGCGGTATAGTAGATGTGTCATACAGGTATCCTAAGATGTTTGTCGTGCGTCCGCAGTTTTTCATCCCTATCATTTCGCTTCTCAGAAACGCTGCCTACAATTCACTGGAGTATAAGAAAAAACTCGAAGACGTGCAGAGACAACAGCTCGACATTTACAATTTCGAGCAGAATCTCGAGACCTTTAAAAACGGATTTGCATATAGCTTTGATCAGGCAAACAAGCGCTTTTCGGAAGCTATCAAGGGCATAGATA
>CADAJM010000029.1 GCA_902788245.1 uncultured Eubacteriales bacterium
GGCGGTTCCGACTTCGATCCTAACGGAAAGAGCGACGCTGAAGTTATGAGATTCTGCCAGGCATTCATGACAGAGCTCTACAGACACATCGGACCTAACACTGACGTACCTGCAGGCGACCTCGGCGTAGGCGCAAGAGAGATCGGATACATGTTCGGTCAGTACAAGAGAATCGTTGACAAGTATGAAGGCGTTCTCACAGGTAAAGGAATCCCTTACGGCGGACTTCTCGGAAGAGCAGAAGCTACAGGATTCGGTATCGTATGGTACGCAGAGGAAATGCTCAAAGCAAACGGCGAAGACTTCAAGGGCAAGAACGTAGCTATCTCCGGTTTCGGTAACGTAGCTTGGGGAACAGCATGGAAGCTCTGGGAGCTCGGTGCTAAGTGCGTTACAATCTCCGGACCGGACGGATATGTATATGATCCTGAAGGAATCACAACTCAGGAGAAAGTTGACTACCTCCTCGAGCTCAGAGCATCCGGAAAGAACATCTGCAAACCTTATGCTGATAAATTCGCAGGCGCTCAGTTCTTCGAAGGAAAGAAACCTTGGGGCGTTACTCAGGATACAGGATGCAAGATCGATATGTTCATCCCATGCGCTATGCAGAATGACGTTCACATGGAGCATGCTAAGCAGATCGTTGAAAGCGGCTGCAAGTACTATTGCGAAGGCGCTAACATGCCTACAACAAACGACGCTCTCGAGTATCTGATCGAGAACATGACAGCTGTAGGTCCTGCTAAGGCAGCTAACGCCGGCGGCGTTGCTTGCTCCTGCATCGAGATGGGCCAGAACGCAGGTCACACTGCATTCCAGCATCAGGCTGTATATGATCAGCTCCACACAATCATGCAGAACATCTACAATGCTTGTGCTAAGGCTGGTGAGACATATTACGGCAACAAGAACGCTCTGGTACCTGGCGCTAACATCGCTGGATTCGAAAGAGTTGCTGAGGCTATGATGGCTCAGGGTCTTGTATAGTTTAGCAAGATGACTCTAAGCGAATAACGCTAAGACAAACGAAGAGACCGCATCATGCGGTCTCTTCTTATGTTTGTAATAATATGCTTATATCAGTGTTTGTTCTCTATTCAAAATTTTTCTTAATAGTCAGGATGTTCTGCCCTTCTTTGTATTCATATTCGACATCATCCATGGTCTGTTTGGTCAGGAAGATTCCGAGTCCTCCGATGTCTCTTTGCTCTGCAGAGAGGGTTACGTCAGGGTCTTCTTTGGCCAGCGGATCGTAAGGCATGCCGCGATCGATGAATGTGATGATGACCTTAAGCGGGTCTTGTTCGAGCTCAACTCTTACTTTTGCACGTCCCACTTCAGGTGAATATGCGTATTTTGCAATGTTGACAAAAATCTCCTCTACGGCGAGCTCAATCTGCATCTGAGCCTTCATCGGGCATTCTTCCTCTTCGAGGAATCTGTTGATAAATGAGGTTACCGTATCGAGATTATCAACTGTGGCTTCGACATCAAGTTCATTGAATATGAATGTCAGTGTATCTGTCTTGTCAACGAGTTCTATGAGTTGTTTCTTCCAGTTTTCAATCTCCGCTCTGCCCTGCTCGCTTTCAAGTCCGTTTCTTCTGATGGATCGGCGAATAAGTCTGGTATATCCGAGGATTCTGGCCTTATCCAGAACTTCATTAATTTTGGCTTCATCGGATGTGCCGAGATATTCGATCATTACTTTGTTCAGGAATTTCTGAGCCGTATCGTAGCTGAAGCCCTGGAAATCCTCTATGGCATCGTGATCGAGTTCAAAGAACCCTCTGAACGCGTTGTAGACAGATGCGAATTCTAGGATAGGATGGCCTACGGCCAGCGTATCCATGTCGATCAGAAGAACCTCATCGTTCTGAAGCTCGAGATTTTTGGTGTGATAGTCACCGTGAATCATGTGATTGTCTTTCGGAAGATCCTCAACCAAAGACAGGAGCTTTGTATATGTCTCTTCCGGCAGATAATCCTTCATGAACTTGACCCAGTCTATGGCAACATCTCTCATGTCCGGGAGTTTGCCCTCCGGAACCTCTGTGCCATGTATGGTTTTGAGCATGTCCACATACTCTCTTGCGCACCAGTCGAGCTTATCCGGTTCGTTAGCCAGAATCTTTGAGAACGATTTTGCATTCAGCAACTCAAATACGGATCCGTAGCTGTCTCCGACCTTAACCACATCATAGGAAATAGCCGTAGGAATTCCCAGCACAAGCGCAAGTTTAGCAACTTCTCTTTCATGCTGGATTTCCTCCAGAGCATCCGCGTTGTTATAAACCTTGACTACGTTATCCTGGTCTATGCGGTAAATCGTTCCGTTGGCACCGCGACCTATCTCCTCGCAGCCTTCAACGCTGACAACTCTGTAGGCTTTCTCTACGGTAAGCATCTGCGTGAATCCTGTCATATCGAGGATTTCGTACACCTCAGAACTGACATCCGTAATCCTGAAACTAGGATGCGTCTTTCTGAAGTGCAGGAAAACCCTGAGGCCGGCACTGGATATATATTCCAGGTCCTTGGCATTAATAATCAGGGATTCGGCAGCACTCTCATCCAGGATGTTTTGAATCTCTTTTTCGACATCCTGCGCGTTATTGGAATCGACCCTGCCCTCAAGAAAGACAGTCAGGGTTCCATCATTATAATCGCTCCTCATTACGTAGGCCTCTCTTAATTACTCTATTGTCAGAATGTCTCCAAATCCCGTTACGTCGAAAATCTCCATAACGATATCATTTACGTTGATGACTTTCATGCTTCCCTGCTGCATCATTGTTTTCTGTGCAGAGAGAAGAACTCTGAGACCGGCGGATGAAATGTATTCGAGATTTTCGAAATCCATTACAAGTTCCTTAACTCCGTCGAGAGAGTCCTTAATTGCACCCTCAAGCTCAGGAGAAGTCACTGTATCCAGTCTGCCTTCGAGCGCGAAGGTCAACTTATCATTATCCTGTTCTTTTTTGATATTAAGCATTTATTTTGCCTCCTTCATTTAAAACAAATTACTACGACTATTATTTTACTGCAAAATAATCAGAATGTCATCTTTTTGGCGCTATACTTCTATGTAATCTCCGCTATTGAACAAATAGAGATACGCCGCATTTACATCGAGCCCTGTTCCTTTCTTGACAGCCTCGCTGTAGAGCTCGAGCTGAACCTTATATTCTTTCCTTATCCTGTCGAGTTCCTCTTCATAACGGCCCCCCTTTCGGATGTAGCTGGACTTGTAGTCTACAAGAGTCATCCCGCCATTTTCCTCAAAACAGCAATCTATAACTCCCTGGACCAGAATTTCTCTGCCGCTACGCTCTGTCTTGAGAGTAAAAGGCTTCTCTTTACTGAGCCTTCCCTCCTCCGAAGCTTTAAGTGCTCTTTTGCCTATATCACTTTTGAAAAAAGTCTCAACTTTTCCGAGATCTATCTCCTTGAATACATCCTCCTCTATAGCATTCTTATCTCTCAGGAACTCCGCCCTCTCTCTTATGTATTCAGAGTCTATCTCTCCGCCCGGAGCAGCCTTTTGGAGCACGACGATTTCGGACTCCGAAGCCCCGCCGTTTTCCTCGGCCTCTGCTTTTAGTTCCTCACGCCTGATCGCACTGACGGAGTATTTAGTCTTGTTGCTCAGTTTGTCTTTGTGCGGATATTCGTACTTAAGCCTTCTGTCTACTTCCTCGTAATATGCCTCTGCCGCAGCTCCGAGAGTTATCTCTTTATTCCACGAGCTCTTTTTGCTCTTTGAGCCATCTTCTTCTGCTGTTTTAGGCAGATTCTTGATGCAATACTCGTTGTACGGAGTTTTTATGAAGTCCTTTAAAACCTTGAGATAGCAATTCGCTTTTCCGTATTTCATCAGGCTTTCCGTGTCTTTCACCGAGCCGACCAGATAGAGATTATTCCTGGCCCTGGTCATATCCACATAGAGAAGCCTCAGGTCTTCCTTATAGCTGTCGCTGTCGGCTTTTTGCTTAATGGCATTCTGAACAATGCTCGAACGCCAATACTTCCTGTCCGGATCTATATACGGCATGCCCACGCCTATAGTCGAATCGAATGTGAATTTCTTTTCTCTGTTGTCCCTGTTAAACTTCCTGCCGAGGCCTCCCACAATTACAAACGGAAACTCGAGGCCCTTGCTCTTGTGCATGGTGGAAATTCTGACGAGATTGTCTTCCTTTCCTGCCATAGGCGGCTGTCCGTTGCTGAGTTTTTTGCTCTTCATGACCTCAACGAAATTGATGAAGGAGCTGAGTGATGCGATATTGTCCTTGCTGAATGCTGCAGCGCGGTCCGCAAGCGACTTAAGATTGGCCTGCCTTCTCGATCCAGAGTTCATGACCCCGGCCGCTCTGTAATAACCCGACTCAGTCAAAACCTTCCATATGAAGTCCGAAAGCGGCATTATTCTGGACTGCCTTCTCCACTCGATTATCTGAGAATAAGCAGCGGCTGCCTTTTCTTTGAGCTTTACCTCAGGACCGCTTTGCACATACCATGAAAAAGCTTCGTGGTACGGCACTCTGTACTCATCCGTCTCTTCCCTGTGTGCGATCCTGATGGTCGCAAGTTCCTCCGGTGTAAAATCGAATATCTCAGAGTGTAGCGCAGCGATGAGCGGAACATCCCTTTTGAAATTATCTATACACATAAAGAGCGACAGCGCGATATTAATTTCCAGAGTGTCGAAGTAGTCATCTGCCGCCTCGATGTGCGCATCCACTGACTTCGCCGCAAGAGCAGATGCAATCTGGTCTCCGCTTTTCTTTACGGAATGCAGAAGTATGGCAATGTCCCTTGCCTCTGCCTTCCTGACTCTTCTTTGCTTGGTATCATAAAACTCCGTGCCGACTATACCTGCCGCAAGCTCTGCTATATATACCGACTCGGCCTCGCTGTTTGTGAGTTCCTCTATCTCATCATCGATTGTTTCTTCTTCGTCATCGTCCGTCAACAACACGTGCACTTCCGGTTTGAAATCGTACTCAGGAGGACATTCCATACCCGTGTATAGTTTGGTCTCGTCGCTATAGCCTTCCATGACGTTCTCAAATACATGGTTTATGTAATTGATGGTGGCATCGTTGGTTCTGAAATTCTTGCTGAGATTTATGAGTTCTCCGTCCTCATTTGCAGGATCTGAATACTCCCTCTCGAGCCTCTCGAATATCTCAGGTTCTGCGAGTCTGAACTTGTATATACTCTGCTTAACATCTCCAACTTTAAACACATTGCGAGAGCGCGAAACTTTTCCTATGAGGTATTCTTGAAGATTATTCGTATCCTGATACTCATCAACAAATACGAACTTGAATCTCCGTCTCATAGTCTCGGCAGCCTCGTCTTTCTTGAGTATGCGGGCCGCCGCATGAGTGATGTCCGAGAAATCCATCAGTCTTTTTTCGCTCTTCTTATGCGAATACCTTCTTTCGAACTCCTCGAGCAATTTCAGGTAGTAAATCGTATAGCGATATGTTTCGTTCATCTCTTTTATGCAGGTATCAAAGTCCGGATTCGCATAGCGGGAAATGAAGGAATTAATCTCCTTTTTATATACCTCTCTGATGGCCTTAACTTCCTCCTTGATAGGTTCATAAGGCTCCTTCTCGTCTTTCTTGGTATTGAGAGTTCCGTAATTTATATTGTCCAGAGCGCTGAAAAATGCGTCATCCATGCCCTCATCATCCAGCATCTGCCTGATGTCGTTTATTGCATTGGTCTCATCTGACAGTTTCCTTTCAAACAGATCGGAGACACCTGCATCATCCATCAAGCCTCTCACCTTTCTCAGGCCTCCGCATGCGTTTTCAAAAACTTCCTTTGCATCCGCAAGTACGGATTCGTACAGAGTCGATGATTTAAACTCATCTGCGCTTAAATTCAGCTGATCTGCCTTTTCGTAGGCCCATTCGAAATAGTCAGGCATGGTCCTGAGGCTGTCATAACTTTTGATCAGATTTGTCGTAAAAGTCTCATCGCTTCTCTCGTCGCTGTATAGTCGCATGAATTCCCTGAAGCTTCCGCCGTCTATAATGTCATCCGTCTCGAAAGCATCCTCAAGAAGTTCGGCCGCTGCCTCTCTCTTCATAAGCTCAGCCTGTACCTCATCGCACATGCTGAACTCAGGTTCCATGTCTATCTCATAGAAAAACTCTTTGACCACTCTCTGAGCGAAACTGTCTATGGTAGATATGTACGATCTGTGTAGTCTTGAGAGCTGTTCTCTCATCTTGGCTGCGTCTTCAACATGCTCACGCATTCTCCTTCGTATGGCAGATGCGAGCCTCAGCCTCATCTCCGATGCTGCCGCGTTGGTAAAAGTCACGACAAGCATCTCATCCACGTTGGCTTTGCCTCCGAGTATGATTCCTATGATGCGGTCTATCAGAACAGTTGTCTTTCCTGCTCCTGCCGCCGCAGATACGAGCACTGATTTGTCCAGTGTCTCTATAGCTTTTTTCTGTGCGTCTGTATATTTAGCTGCCATATCTCAATTATATTAACAAATCAGAGCAAATCAAATAATTATGTGATAGAATATGCGGGAATGAAACGGAGGAAATAATAATGAAACACAGACCAACCATGCTGATGATACTCGACGGATTCGGCATCAGAAAAGAAACAAAAGGAAACGCCATCGCAGCAGCAAAAAAACCTGTTCTCGATGACTTCTTTTCCAAATATCCATTTATCACCATCGAAGCCAGCGGAGAGCCTGTAGGCCTCCCTGCAGGACAGATGGGAAACTCAGAAGTCGGCCACCTCAACATAGGTGCCGGCAGCGTAGTTTATCAGCAGCTTCTTAAAATAACCCGCTCAATTCAGTCGGGTGACTTCTTTAAGAATCCTGCGCTGCTCGACGCCATGAAAAATGCCGCAGACGGACACACCCTGCACATCATGGGGCTCGTATCTGACGGGGGAGTTCACTCACACTTCGAGCATCTCAAAGCCACAATCGACATGGCTAAAAAGAACAATGTAAAGAATGTAGTCGTACATTGCTTCCTCGACGGACGTGACGTACCGCCTCAGAGCGCCATGGAGTGGCTCGGGCCTCTCGAGGACTACATGAAGGCAGAAGGCGTCGGCTGCATAGGAGTTATCTCAGGCAGATTCTACGCAATGGACAGAGACAAGAGATGGGAGCGCCTTGTAAGAGCATATGACGCGCTCACACTTTCAGAAGGTCTCACAGCAAAGGACGCACAGGAATGCATGGACAATTCCTATGCCAAAGATGAGCACGATGAATTCGTGCAGCCTACAGTCATCAATCCTATTCCGATCAAAGACGGCGACTCTGTCATCTTCATCAATTTCAGACCTGACAGAGCCAGAGAGATTACCAGAACTTTCGTAGACCCTGACTTCGACGGATTTGAGAGAAAGGTATTCCCACAGAATCTCACATATATCTGCATGGCAGAGTACGACGCTACCATGCCTAACGTAGAAGTCGCATTCCCGCCTGAAGCAGTTGATCCTACACTCGGCGGATACATCGCAGATCTCGGACTCAAACAGCTCAGAATTGCAGAGACGGAGAAGTACGCACACGTAACTTTCTTCTTCAACGGAGGAGTCGAAGAGCCTAATAAGAACGAGGACAGGATACTCATCCCGTCGCCTAAAGTCGCGACTTATGACCTTCAGCCGGAGATGAGCGCACCTGAGGTCGCATCTACGGTAATCGAAAAGATTAAAGAGGACAAATACGATCTCATCATTCTGAACTTCGCAAATCCTGACATGGTCGGCCACACAGGCGTATTCGATGCGGCCGTCAAAGCCATCGAGACTCTCGACGGACTGGTCGGAAACATAGCAGAGGCTATACTCGCCAAGGACGGTCAGATACTCCTGACCGCAGACCACGGCAATGCAGACTATATGGTAGATGAGCACGGCGAGCCTGTTACCAAACATTCAACCTCGCTTGTACCGCTCTGCCACATCTGCAACGAGCCTGTACCATTTAAAAAAGATACCGGCAAACTCGCCGATATCGCACCGACCCTCCTGGCTCTGATGGGTCTCGATGTCCCATCCGGCATGGAAGGCGACGTGCTCGTATAAAAAGTTATCAATACTAATCAAAAAATGCAGTTGTAACTCGTCGATGAGTTGCAACTGCATATTTTTTAGGTCCATTCATCGTCAGCCAAAGCATTGAGGTATTTCTCAACCTTTCTGGCTATGAAGTATACGAATCCCTTCAGTTCGAAGTTATATGTATTGCCTTCTCCCGTCAGTGCTCTGATGCCGCCAAATACTCTGGAATTAACTATGACCATATCGGCCGTCCTTTTGTACACTCTGTCTCTGGAATTGAAAACTTCTTTGAGAGCGGACATAGACAGAGTCCGTCCCTTTACATCCAGCATGTCCAGAGGCCTTTTTACATATACCACTATACCGTTTGCTCTCAGCACATCTCTGTTTATCGGATTCATGGCAGTGCCTCCGCCGGTAGCAATAACTCTTCGTCTCTTGTGTCCTATCTCCCTGACACATTCCTGCTCCATAGCAGCGAAGTATTCCTCTCCCATAGTGGACTCCGACAATGCTTCGCTTATCTTCATCCCCATCTTTTTTTCGGTCTCTTCATCAGTGTCGACAAAGTCCATGCCGAGTTCATACGCATATCTGCGCATGATGGTTGTTTTGCCCGAGCCCGGCAGTCCGATGGCAACCACGTTGAGCTGATTCTCAAGAATCTTTCGTTTAAGAGGCGTGACAAATCTCAGTTCTTCTTCTTTGTCATACTCTTTTCCGAGCCATAATGCTCTTGATGCAAGAGACTGGATTATGAACATCTCAAGACCGGACTTGGTTTTACATCCGGTCAAGCGCTTGGCATCCTGCAGGAATTTTGTCCTGTACGGATTGTAGATGAGATCTACCGCAAGTTCGAGGCTGTTGAAAATCCTCATATTTATGCGATGGTCGGCAAACGGCGAATGATCTATATTTGTATATTTGCCGACAGGTGTGCAATTGATAATTACCTCTGCGGAATTGTGGGTGTAAACCTTATCGTAGCTGATGATTTCATAATCATCGCTTATTCTGCTCCTTGCATCCTCCGCATTTCTCGATACAAGCACTATCTCGGAAGCGCCGAGGTCCTGAAGAGCACATGCTGCAGTGATTGCAGCACCTCCCGTTCCGAGCACCATGCATTTCTTGTCTGTCACGCTGTCTCTCAGCGAGATCTCGAGCCCCTTAATATCCGTATTATGGCCCTTGAGTTTTCCTCCCGGTATTCTCGTAACGACATTAACAGCCTCGATTCTCTTGGCATCTTCCGTAAGTTCATCCATGTACTTTATGACTTCAGTTCTGTACGGATTGGTGACATGAAAACCATCGAAATGCATGTCCTGTAATACTCTCGGAATCTTTTCAGGATCATCCAATTCTATGAATATGTAATCGTATTCACCGTCTCCGATGATGTCATTAACCCTTCCGGATTGAGTCATGGAGAGGTCTTTTCCTATCAGTCCTATTACCACTTCTTTATCTCACAGTCCTTACAAAAATACCCTCCGCGTTTTGTCAGAGGGTATCAAAAATCTATATGCTTTTTACTCAAGCCCCTCAGGTCTGCTGTATGAAATCAGATCTTCGGCGATTTCCTTTGCAGCCTGACTTACCGGTCTTTCGCTCTCCTCCTCGGTGATGGCTCTCTTGCCGTCTACGAGGTCTCTCGCTCTTTTGGCTGCGAGCATTACGAGTGAGTATCTGCTGTCTGTTTTATCATTAAGTGTGTTTACGGATGGATATAGAAGCATCTTTATTCCCCCTTTTGTTCCATTTCATATTTTTTGATTATTTCTTTTGCTTTATCAGGCACTCTGCATTTCTCTGCGGTCATTATGCTCTTGACCTTTGCGATTGCCTCATCTATGTCGTCGTTTACTACGTAATAGTCGTATTCGCCGACAAGTTTAATTTCGTTAAGTGCTTCGCTGAGTCTCTTTTCGATAACCTCGGGTTTGTCAGTCGCACGTCCCTCAAGGCGCTTTCTGAGTTCACCCAGAGAAGGCGGAAGCAGGAATATCATTATGGCTTCCGGCATGGCTTTTTTAACCTGCAGAGCCCCTTGAACATCTATGTCCAGTATGACATTGTGCCCACGCTCCAGCTGTTTAAGCACCATGTCTTTTGGCGTTCCGTAGAGTTTGCCGTATACGTTGGCATGCTCGAGGAAATTGCCTTTTTCGACATTCTCCAAGAACTCTTCCTCGGTAACAAAGTAATAGTCTTTGCCGTGGACTTCTCCTGTCCTGGCCTCACGCGTGGTCATCGAGACCGAAAATTCATTTTCTATGTCCTTCAAAATCTCTCTGCATATCGATCCTTTTCCTGTTCCGGACGGACCTGTTATTACGTAGAGTTTTCCTTTTTTTCGGCTCATACGCACCTCCCGCTTGGCTATTGATTATAGCACATCGGAGTCGTTATTTGTATCAGTTTCTACACTTGTTTCAATTACAGCCGCTGTCTCGGCTTCCGCTACAGGAGCAGTCTCGTACTGAGCATTGTCGCAATCGCGGATTGCTTTATAGAGCTGTGCGTCAGCTGAGTTCTTGTACGGAGATACGTAGAAAATGGCCAAGAGCCCGAGTGTCAGGATAGTCAAAATCCACCATCCTAAGAAACTCAGATCGTATACAAATGTCTTCCATTTGTGTCCGTTCATCATCTCGCGTGACTTCGTAATTGCGGCTTTGGCTCCGATATCAGGATTATCAATCAGGATATACGGAACCAGTCTGTATGAATAATACCCTTTGATGATGCCCGGTACTATAAACAGCAGTGTCCAAAGCAATGTATATACATCAGTCAGCAGGAGAGCTTTTACAAAGCCTCCGTAATTCTTGCTGAATCCGTATCCGACCTCACCTACCTCTGCAGGAGCATCCAAATTCGAATAGAAGAATTTCCTGCATCCGAGCATAAGTGGGTTGAGAACCAAAAAGCTGACCACCAGTGCTACCGCCATAATCAAAATGAAGAAAATAACTGCAACAATGATAATTCCTCCGGTTGCGAGGCCCTCTCCAACACCGGATGGAATAGCTTTTGTTCCAATCACAGCGGATGTTCCTTCAAGCTCCAGACCTTCTACATCAAGATCAGGATTCTCTTCGAGGAACTGCTCAAGATCGAATTCCTCTTCGATGTCGTAGATATCATCATTTATTTCGTCCTGTATTTCATTATTTATCTCACCTCTCGGGCTTACTGATGAGCCGCCGGCACCACCTGATGCAGCCCCTGCACCGGTAATGAGCGTAATGATGAGCGCAACGAGTACGCAGCGCCAATAATTAGCTTTAAAAGCTTCCTTACCTGTTGCCTTTATCTGTTTTCTATCCCACATAATTGTGTCCTTCTTTCTTAAAAAAATTCCCGCATTTCGTGTAAAATGCGGGATTATTGTACACCTAACACTTTATTTTTTCCAGTACTATTCGATATTCTGGACCTGTTCTCTGATCTTCTCAATTTCGGCCTTTAGCTCGAGCATCAGACTTGTTATCTCTCGGTCATTTGATTTTGATCCTATGGTGTTGGCCTCCCTGTTCATCTCCTGAATTAGGAAGTCTATCTTCTTACCTATTCCTTCCTTTCCGCCGGTTTTGAGGAAGCCCCTGAGCTGTGATACGTGGCTGTCGAGTCTGACTAGTTCCTCCGTGATATTGGCTTTGTCTGCAAATATCGCAGCCTCAAGTGCAACTCTTTCCTCAGGCACCTCGTAAGTTCCATCCAAAATCTCATTAACCCTGGCTTTGAACTTCTCTGCATATTCCTTTTCGATTTCAGGAGCTCTTTTCTCTATCTTGCTCCTGAGCTCCTCTACGGTATTAGCTCTTTCCTCGAGATCTTTGGCGAGTTTTGCACCCTCGCTTTCTCTCATCTTGCAGAAATCGTCGAGAGCTTTGGATGTAGCCTCAAGCAGCCTCTTCTTAACAGCCTCCTCGTCTTCGTCAGCTGCCGTAGCCTTGATAACATCCGGCATGCGAGAGAGAAGATTGAGTGAAACTTTTGATTCTTCTCCGAATTCAAAGCTGCCTGCGAGTTCGCTTAGAACCTCGTAGTACTTGGCAGCAAGTTCTTTGTCCAGCCTTATGTCCGAGTCACTCTGTCCGATATTGTCAATCGACACATTGACTTCGACTTTTCCTCTGTGAAGCCTCTCCTTGATTGCATTCTTAATCGTATCCTCCGCAAAAGCGTACTTTCTCGGCATCTTGACGAATATGTCCAAATACCTGTGGTTGACGGCTCTCATCTCCACCGTCACCTTACTGATTTCATCGACAAAGTCTCCTCTGCCGAAACCCGTCATACTTCTTATCATTTCCGAAAGCCTCCTATCTGTATTACACCTGATCTTTCGTGCCATATAAATATACCACAATTCTTGCGATATGACGTCATAGGGTGCTAAAATTCGGATGATATGGCATTTGACGGAATTATTACATATGCAATAGCAAAGGAACTCGGAGAATCCATCACCCTCGGCAAGATAGAAAAAGTGTATCAGCCGGGCCCTGAGGAACTCCTCTTCCACATACATACAAGGCGCGGCAACGTCCGCCTCTTTATGTCGTGCAACAGCCAGTCTGCCAGGGTTTGCCTGACAGATGGTGCATATACCAATCCGGATCAGCCGCCGACTTTCTGCATGCTTCTGAGGAAACACCTTCAGGGCGGCCGCATTACGGAGATCAGACAGAAAGATTCGGAGCGCATCATCGAGATCGACATCGAAGCTCTCAATGAAATGGGTTTTTCTGTAAGCCGCAGGCTCATCATCGAGATAATGTCCAAACACAGTAATATAGTTCTTTTAGACATTGAAAGCGGCAAGATAATCGATGCGATTAAACGAGTTTCAATAGACATAAACAGATACCGCCAGCTTTTGCCCGGCGTAATATACGAGTACCCTCCTGCACAGGATAAAATCGGATTCAGAGATGTGACATCATCGACCGGGCTTCCGCACGATGATAAAGGCATCATGAAAAGAGTCGCCGGAATATCTCCGGCCCTGAGCCGCGAGATGCTCAGATACTGCGAGGATCCGATAGACTCGTCACTCGTTTCGGATATACCGGCCAAGAGGCTTATTGAGATAATCTCATCGATAGATGAAGGCTCATATACACCGAGGGTTTATTTGGATGAAGATACTCCTCGCGAATTTCATGTAGCTGAGCTTTCAGAATACTCGGATCTTGAGATAATCGAGTTCGAGACTACATCGGAGTGCATAGACTACTATTTCTCAAACAGAGAGGCATCGAACCTCGTCAGGCAGAAATCCATGCCTCTTCTTAAAACCGCAGAAGCCGCACTGGACAAAGCCCTGCTCAAGAAAAAGAAACTCTCGGAAGACCTGCTGAGTGCAGAGAACTCGGATAAGTACAGGCTCTACGGAGAACTCCTGACCGCCAATATTCACATGGTAAGTCCGGGTGCGAAGTCCGTCAAACTGACTAACTATTACGACGGAAACGAGATCGAGATCCCTCTCGATGAAAAGATAAATGCGTCGGCCAATGCGCAGAGGTATTTCAAGAAATATTCGAAAGCAAGAACGGCCATACATGAGAAGCAGACTCAGCTCGAGGATAACGAGCAGGATATTAAGTATCTCGAGTCCGTGGTGCAGAATATCGAAAGAGCTGACAGCGTACCTCTGCTCGAAGCCATCAGAGATGAACTCGAAGATACAGGCTACGTCAGACGCCGCGCCAAAGCATCACAGCGAAAGCGCAAGAAAGAAAAACCCGAGCCTATACGCTATGAATTAAGCGACGGCACAGTTGCACTCGTGGGCAGGAATAATACAGAGAACGACTGGCTCACCATGAAGAATGCTTCCAAGACCGATGTCTGGTTTCACACCAAAGACATTCCGGGTTCGCACGTTATAATAAAACTCGAAGACGGGCGCAGAGTTGATGATTTGTCCGCCGAGCTTATATATGAGGCTGCATCCATAGCTGCCTATCACAGCAAAGCCAAAGTTTCCGACAATGTCCCTGTGGACTACGTGCCGGTCAGATATATCAAAAAACCTAACGGTGCCAAACCGGGTATGGTAATATTCACTCACAATCAGACGGTGTATGTAACACCTAAGATCCCCGAATAGAGAGGTCATAATTGAAAAAAATCTATTACATTTTGGCTGTGGCGTTTGTTATCGCCTCAGATCAGATAACTAAATACTTGGTCAGAGCGAACATGCAGCCCGGTGACAAAATACCCGTCATCGGAGACTGGATGAACATATACTATGTTCAGAATACCGGTACTGCGTTCAGCATGTTCGAAGGTAATAAGCTTGTCACGGTAGTCCTGACCTCTGTTCTGATAATAGTATGCGCGGCATTTGCAATCAGTGAAGCAAGGGATGGCAGAAAAGCATCATCGCTTCTGCTCACCCTCATAGCTGCCGGCGGCGCATCAAATATGATAGACCGCGTGAGCCTCGGCTTTGTCACGGATATGATATCCTGCGGAAGCTTTGCCGTATTCAATGTTGCAGATATCTTTGTCACCTGCAGCTGCGTGCTGATGGCGCTGGTCGTCTTCTTTATGTTCAAAAACGGAGAGGTGGAATAAATGGAAAACTGCAAACTCACTCTCACGGCAGGAACGGAAGATGTGGGCGCGAGGCTCGATGCCTTTATCGGATATAACACAGATGAACTATCTAGAAGCTATGCGGTCAAACTCATAGAGCAGGGACTGGTCTGTGTGGACGGTTCCCCTGTCAGCTCCAAGAAGTATAAAGTCAATGCAGGAGATGAGATAGTAATAGAGATGCCCGAGCCCGAGATTTTGGACATCAAAGCTGAGGACATCCCTCTTGAGATAGTTTATGAAGATGATGATGTCGCGGTAATTAACAAGCCGCGTGGAATGGTGGTGCATCCGGGTCCCGGCAACTACTCCGGCACCCTTGTCAACGCCATCATGTACCACATGGGAGACTCTCTGTCTTCGATAAACGGCGTTATCAGGCCGGGAATAGTCCACAGAATCGACAAGGATACGAGCGGACTTCTCATGATAGCCAAAAATGACAAGGCTCATGAGTCGCTTGCCGCACAGCTTGCTGAGCATTCAGTCACCAGGGAGTACACCGCTCTTTGCTATGACAATATCAAGGAAGATGAGCTCACAATTGACTTGCCTATAGGGCGCGACGAGAGAAACCGCCTCAGAAATGCTGTTAACGGCGCGGCTGCCAAGGAAGCAGTCACTCATATTAAAGTTCTCGAGCGCTACGGCAAATACACCCTCGTCAAGGCCATACTCGAGACAGGAAGGACGCACCAGATCAGAGTGCATATGGCATATATGCATCATCCTCTGGTCGGTGATGAACTCTACGGACCTCACCGCCAGTCATCAAAAATCGAGGGCATAGCAGTCAGCGGTCAATTGCTTCATGCAGGTACCCTCGGTTTTGTACATCCGAGTTTGGATATGTATATGGAATTTCACTCAGACCTTCCTGAGGTCTTCGAAGAAGTTCTTACTCGTCTGAACCGTCAAAAGTGAATTCCACTTCGTCTGTTTCATTTACAGGCTCTGCCGCCGGCGCATCACTTGGCGCTGCTTGTGCAGGGTCATTTTTTACGACATCGAAGTCCACGGTCTTGGCCTGGCGCGCATCACCTGTTCTCGTGTCTCCCGCACCAAAAGGTCCGTAGTACGATGTATTGCTGAGTCCGGTGATGCAGTAGAATATCCCGTCGATAAATGTGTATCCCCAGGCATATGTTTCAGGCTGTCCGTATGCTTTGGCCGTAGCCTTTCCTATCTGATATTTGAAGTATAACGCTCCGATCCAACCTACAACCGGAATAATTACTACGAGTTCTCTAAGCCAGTACCAAGGATCGTTCATTACCTTTTCACAGAGCTTATAGTCTCTGTATAAAGGAATAATTCCGATCCAGCCCGGTTCTCCGGCTTTTTCAAACATCTTCCAAAGTCCTATGGCACCGATTATGAACCAAATAGTTGAAAACCCGCTGCCACTGCTGCTGTTTTCCTGTGCATATGTCATTAATGAATCCATAGTCAAATCTCCTTTTCTATCCCCGCGGATTCGCATCCGCTTTTATTCGTACATATTGTAGCACAACGCTATATATTATGCGATGAGAGAAATAATTGCTGTGCCCGCTATTATCATAATCATTCCGACTACTTTGGCGACCGTCACCGCTTTCTTTTCTATTCCGAGGAATCCCGTAGCATCGATTACAAGGCTGGTCGCCATCATGCCTGCGAGATTCATAATATTTACAAGACCCGTGCCGAGTATATTGGCCGCTATGGCATTGCCGCCCACTACGATTACCGCGAGGGTTCCGCCGTAGATCATAAATCTGCTGAAGCCTACTTTTTCAAACGAGCCGCCCTCTTCGAATATCGCAGACCGTCCTCGTATTACAGCTATTGCTATCATCAGTACCGTCGTGGTCAGCAAGCCTATTATCATGGAGATAAGTGCCGTCTTTGCGAAGTTGTCTACAACGTTGTTAAGGGTTCCGTTTGCCGCGACCTGTACGGAAGCAGCCGTTCCGTTTACGATTGCCAGCAGTACATAAATTGCGAGATTCTTTTCGTTTCCTTTTCCCTTTTGGGCATTTTTGTCTATGGCACTTACGAAAATACCTCCGATTACGAGCATGGCTCCAAGCGCTCTCGCAACATTCATGCTGATCTGCTGCTGCCCGAACAGTCCGAACTGGTCTATCATAAGTCCCACGAGGACCTGAGCTGTAGATGCGAGCATCATCTGCCTCGCACTGCCGAGTTTAGGAATACAAAGGCTGTTGGTCATTATTACCACAGGTCCGCATGCCCCGCCTACCCATATCCACGGAGGATATTTTGCAACTTCTGCAAGAGGCATGGAGAAATTGTGCCATACTGCAGCGATTATGACGACCAGCACAGCAATTGAGACAATAAAGTTAATCGCCGCAACTAGATACGGCGATTTGATAAGTCTTCTTGTCTCTGCATTGGCGCTTGCCTGCATGGCAGTAGACATGCCTGCGGCAGCCGCGATGATGTATCCGATTATCATTCCTTACCCTTTGATTATTTGCCTAAGAATTTCGAGCATACCTCGGCATATGCTTCGCTCGGTTTTTCGGCTGCGGTGATAGGTCTTCCGACAACTATGTAATCCGAGCCTGCTTCTCTTGCCTCCTCCGGCGTCATGACTCTCTTTTGATCATCCGAGCCGTCTTTTGTAAGACGAATTCCCGGGGTAACAGTGAGGAAGTCATCTCCGCATACCTCATGAATCCCGGCGGCCTCAAAGGCCGAGCATACTACTCCATCAAGGCCTGCTTCTTTGGCATTAAGAGCATACTGCTCAACTACTTCTGCGAGCGGTCTGTCAATCAGCAGTTCCCTGTGCATGGTGCCTTCATCCGTTGATGTCAGCTGCGTAACCGCGATGAGTTTCGGTTTCTCTGCGAGTCTCGCAGAACCCAGCATAAGGCCTGCCTTTGCAGCAACCATCATGTCTATTCCGCCTGCCGCATGGAGGTTTACCATGTCCACTCCGTACTCTCCGAGCACTTGCATGGTTTTCTTTACGGTATTTGGGATATCGTGAAGTTTGAGGTCGAGGAATACTTTATGTCCTCTATCCTTCAATGTCTTTACGATCTTCGGTCCCTCTGCATAGTAAAGCTCCATTCCTATCTTTACAAAAGGCCTCGGAACAATGGTAATATCGTCGCACTTTACCACCTCATCCCTTATTCTCGTAAGCCTATCCAGGAACTTTATCGTCTCATCTGCACTCGCAAAATCGCAAGCTATAATTACATCTTTAGCCATATCAGGCCCCCTTTATCCATGATTCATCAGACGGATTGTCTCTGAATGCTTTAAGTCTCTCTCTGTCCCCATTATCTATTAAATTCTTCTCTGCCGCAAGTTCTATTACGGTATCGAAGTTTGTAAGAGTGGTCCACTTTATGTTCGCTTCGTTCATGCGGTCTATGCCCTTTTGCATGCCGTAAGTCATGATGGCTATAACACCCAGAACTTCAGCTCCGGCTTCTCTCAGCACATTGACCGTGTCTATACAGCTTCCTCCTGTCGATATGAGGTCCTCAACAACAACGACTTTCTGTCCCGGCTCGAGTCTTCCCTCTATCTGATTTCCCCTGCCGTGATCCTTCGCGCCCGATCTGACATATCCCATAGGTATATCCATCAGATGTGCCGTGATTGCGGCATGAGCAATTCCTGCTGTTGCGGTTCCCATCAGAACTTCTGCACCCGGAAACTCATCTTTTATCAGCTCTGCCAGTGCCTCTTCGACGTCCGTCCTTACCTTCGGCGCAGTGAGCGTCAGCCTGTTATCACAATATATCGGGCTCTTGATTCCCGACGCCCAAGTGAAAGGCTCATTCGGTCTCAAAAACACCGCCTTAATATCCAACAAATCCTCTGCTATCAATCTTGCAATCTCATCTCTTCTGCTCATATTCGTTCTCCATATCCTCATTCCGATAATGCTTATTATATTATGCTCCCATTATACCCGAAGACCATCATTTCAAAAACAGTGCATTTGCTTATGAATACAATCTGATGAAATGGGGATATCGTTTTTTGTAAGGCCATGGATTACGTGGATAAGCTAGGAGCCATGGATAAGTCCATGGACAGAGATTCTCTGTCCACCGACTTATCCACCGCTCCCGAATAATCAGCGTCGCTTATCAACATAATCCACCGCCTCTACTAC
>CADAJM010000030.1 GCA_902788245.1 uncultured Eubacteriales bacterium
ACGGGAAACCGCAAGAAAATGCTCGGCGACTACTGCAACAGATGTGATACAGAATAAAATACTTATTGGAGGGAATCATTTAATGAGAGTATATGCAGATAATGCGGCCACCACATACATGAGTGATGTCGCAAAGGAAAAGTTCATCGAATGTTTGGATAAATACAACGGCAATCCAAACAGCCTTCATTCAGACGGACAGCGCACGCAAGAGGTGCTCGATGAAGCCAGAGAGACTATTGCAAAGTGCATAAATGCAGCAAAGGCCAATGAAATCTACTTCACATCCGGCGGCTCTGAGGCGGATAACCAAGCGCTTATCAGTGCGGCAAGAGGATTGAAAAACAAAGGCAAGAAACATCTTGTCACTACAAATATAGAGCACCACGCCATACTTCATACTATGGCTAAGCTCGAAAAGGAAGGCTTTGAGGTCACATATCTTAAACCTCAGAAAAACGGCATAGTCGATCTCAAAGATGTCGAGAATGCCATCAGAGAGGATACCGCACTTGTAAGCATAATGTTTGCCAACAATGAGATGGGCGCTATACAGCCTATTCCTGAAATAGGAGCTCTGTGTAAGTCCAAAGGAGTTCTGTTCCACACGGACGCAGTTCAGGCGGCAGCCCATCTTCCGATAGACGTGCAAGCCATGAACATCGACATGCTCTCGATGTCCGGTCACAAATTCCACGGACCTAAAGGTATAGGTGTACTCTATGCCAGAAACGGCATCAGACTCGTAAACATTATCGAGGGAGGCGCTCAGGAGAGAGGCAAAAGAGCCGGAACCATAAACGTACCGGCCATAGCATCCATGGCGGTTGCACTCAAAGACGGATGCGATCACATGGAAGAGAACATGGCCAAGGTCAGCAAACTAAGAGACAGGCTGATTGAAGGTCTCAAAGACATCCCGTACTCGCAGCTCAACGGAGACCCAGTGAAGAGGCTTCCGGGCAACGTAAATTTCTCATTTGAGGGAGTAGAGGGAGAGAGCCTGCTGCTTCACCTGGATATGTACGGAATCGAATGTTCATCCGGCAGCGCATGCACCAGCGAGTCCCTGGATCCGTCCCATGTCCTGACAGGAATGGGAGTTCCTGTAGAAGCGGCACACGGATCGCTGAGATTCAGCTTCGATATAGATAATACGGAAGAGCAGGTTGATTACATAATCGAGAAAGTGCATTCCGTAGTTCAGAGATACAGAGATCTCTCGCCGTACTGGGAGGATCTCGTAAGCGGCAAACGCGAGCACTGCATACCTGAATAAAAGGTGATGAAAGGAGATAGAAATGTCACTGTATACAGATAAAGTAATGGATCACTTTGAGAATCCGAGAAACGTAGGAGTAATCGAAGACGCAGACGGAGTAGGCGAAGTCGGAAACCCACTCTGCGGGGACATCATGAAGATGTATCTTAAAATAGAAGACGACGTGATCACGGACGTAAAGTTCAAGACATTCGGCTGCGGAAGCGCAATAGCCACAAGTTCTATGGCTACAGAACTCATTAAGGGTAAAACACTCGATGAGGCGCTTGAGCTGACCAACAAAGCCGTAGTCGACGCACTCGACGGACTCCCTGCCAGAAAGATTCACTGCTCTGTGCTGGCGGAGGATGCCATCAAAGCTGCAATGGTGGATTACTACGAGAGAAGCGGCAGAGAGATGCCTGAGAGCCTGGTCGGATTTGAACCGCACGAAGACTGATAGTGCGAATAAGTGTAATAGATTATATCAATCCGCCCGGCTTGCATCCGGGTGGATTTTTTCACACAGATTTAACATAGACAAAGATTATTATGGTAGAATAATTTGCGGCTGAGAAAGACTTAGGTTTTATCTCAGTTGCAAACGAACAGATTACAGGAGATTAATTAATGGGCAGCAAAAGGGTTATGAAACTCGCGTCCAGGGGCAAGAGATTAGGGGCGTATTGTATAGATGCGGTTATCCCGTTTGTGGTCATGATTATATTCTTGACGGCCACAGGTTTTTTCAAATCCGATTACAAACCTTACGGAAACAATCCTTTCGCACAGGATCCTTTCGGTGGCTACGGCTACGGATATGGCTACGGATACGGTAATCCCGTACAGCCGATGAGCAATGCCATGTCGATGCTTGTAGTCACAGCGTCTTTTGTCTTTTTGGCATATCTCGTTGTTCAGCTTATATTCTTCAGCAAATCCAAGACTATGGGAAAAGCAGCACTCGGAATGCAGGTTATATCGAGCAAGAACGGTAAACCGATCGGATTCTGGATGATGCTTTTAAGAGAATGGATTGTAAAGAGTGCATCCTCTCGAGTTTTTATGCTGGGATACTTCTGGGTTCTCATAGACGAACAAAACAGAGGCTGGCACGATAAGATTTTGGATACTTATGTTGTTGACCTGAAGGAATCCGAGATGTTGAGTAAACCGGCAAAGGTTCAGCAGGAGAGTGCAACGGAAATGATTTCCGAGCCTGAGGATGAGACGCCTACGCTTCCTATAACAACAGTGAACAAAGAAACAGAAGAATTCGTTGAAGCAAAAGAGAACGATAATACCGAGAAAACAAATGAAAAAGACATGTAAAGTTGAAAACAAAGACAATCTTGTAAACGATATATACAAGATGACATTCGATGCAGGTGAGAGCGGCTTTGAGGGCCCGGGTCAGTACGCTATGATCGAAGCCCGCGGCCGCAGAAAACCATATCAGGTATGTGAATATGACAGCAACAGATTCACCATAGTCTTTGAGGCGGAAGACGATATCAGCAAAGATCTGTCCGAACTCAGCGTGGGTGATGAGGTTATCATAGACGGAGGTCTAGGCACAGGATTTAAAGCAGATTCCATTCCGGATGAAGTTTGCATCGTAGCAAACGGTATGGGAATCCCTGAGATGCTCGGAGTAGCCAGAACTCTACTGGTCAGAGGAAAAAAATGCAGGACGGTACTCGAATATCCAAGCAAAAAAGACATATACCTTCTCGACTCCTTTAAAAACCTCGTAAATGAAATCGAGGTAGTGACTGTAGATGGCAGCAACGGAAGAGAGGGAAGAGCCGAAGATGTGGTAAAAAAAGACGAGTACGTGCTTGCCAGCGGAACGCTCGAAATGCTCAAGAAAATCTCTGATAAGGTAGCGGACGGACAGTTCAGTTTAAGCAGTACTGTGCTGGCGCATTCGGCAGATTATGACGATTGCTTCTTTGACACTACAGAAGGCCGCAAGAACTGCAGCGATGACGGTCCGGTATTCGACAAAAACATTATTATCTGGGATTCTCTCGCGGTGTAATATCTGTTGACAAGAGATGGCTTCGGTAGTAAAATCAATCCGCTGTGTTAACAGCAAATTCAATTGACGTCAGGAGGTGAGAACACAATATGGCACAGGTAATCGTAAGAGAAAACGAAAGCTTGGAGAGCGCTCTTAAGAGATTTAAGAGATCTTGTGCTCGCGATGGCGTCATGGCAGAACTCCGCAAAAGAGAGCATTATGAAAAGCCTAGCGTAAGACGCAAGAAAAAGTCAGAGGCAGCGCGCAAAAAAGCACGCAAGTACTAATAGACACAGAAGATGCGGACTGTAATAAGGTTCGCATTTTTTATAGTAAGGAGGGCGCAATGAGTTTAAAAGAACAATTGATGGCAGACTATAAGGAAGCCATGAAAACGGCCGATGCCGTTAAAAAAGAAACCGTCAATATGGTAAGGGCTGCAATTAAACAATATGAAGTAGACCAGAGGACGGAAATCGAAGACGACGGAGATATCGTTAAGATTATCAAGAAACAGGTCAAAATGAGAGCAGACGCTTTAGAGGACTTTATTAAAGCCGGCAGAGACGATATGGTAGAGGGCTACAAGCAAGAAATCGAGATCCTGAAGTCGTATCTCCCTGAAGAAATGGGCGAAGAAGAAATCAAAGCCAAGGTTAAAGAGATAGCCGCAGGCCTCGGAATTGAGGAAGGCATGCAGAACATGGGCAAACTCATGAAGAGCGTTATGGCGGAACTTAAAGACGCAGCAGACGGCTCAGCAGTCAACAAGGCTGTTAAGGATTTTCTAAGCGGTAAAGACGAGTAAGGGGTATAGATGGAATACAAACTCAAGATACCTGATGAAATTAATATCCAGGGACTTTTCGGTAATTATGATGCAAATATCAGATCCGTTGAGAAATATACCGGAACCGAGATGAACCTGAGAGACGGGGAACTCACCATCAAAGGCAGAGATCCCGAGCTTGCTGCGCGAATTATAGCCAGGCTCATCGAGGCGCTCGCCATAGAGCCGGAACTCGATTCTCAGAGATTGAACTACCTCATAGAGGTGGAAGCCGGCGGTAAGACATATGACGAGAAGTCAACTTCTAAGGATATCGTCTGCTATACACATACCGGAAGGCCGCTTAAACCAAAAACACAGGCTCAAAAGGAATATGTGGATAATATACGCAAGACGGATATGGTGTTTGGTATAGGTCCTGCGGGTACCGGTAAGACATATCTGGCGTGTGCCATGGCTATAAACGCATATAAGAATAAAGAAGTAGAGAGGATCATACTGACCAGGCCTGCAGTTGAAGCAGGTGAGAGACTCGGATTCCTTCCGGGAGATATGCAGGAGAAGGTAGATCCGTATCTGAGACCGCTTTATGATGCGCTCTATGACGTGCTCGGACTCGATGCCGCATCAAAACTCAGAGAAAAAGGTGCAATTGAGGTGGTTCCTCTTGCATATATGAGAGGACGTACCCTCGATAACGCTTTCATTATTCTGGACGAAGCTCAGAACACCACGAGGGAACAGATGAAGATGTTCCTCACGCGTATGGGATTTAATTCCAAGGTTGTCGTCACGGGAGATATCACGCAGATAGACCTTCCGAGCGGCACAGCTTCGGGTCTGAAAGAAGCGGAGAGAATACTCAAGGGAGTAGAAGGAATCAAATTCAACTACTTCTCTGAACTCGATGTAGTAAGGCACGAACTCGTTAAGAGAATTATCAAAGCCTATGAGGCATTCGATAACAAGAATAAAGTGAGAGCCGGAAGCTCAAAAGGACATAAGGTGAGCGGAAGATAGATGTATATCAATTACAGTGACGAAAATGACAGGCTTACGCCGGAAATATGGAATCTGGTGCAGCAGGCAGCGGATAAGGCTATGGAGCTTGAGCTCGGAGAGAGACTTGCCGCACATGGAATTAGTGCAGCGGCTGTTGACGCTGAGATAGGAGTTACCATAGTGTCCGATAATGAGATACTCGAACTCAACAGAGAGTACAGAGAAAAGGACAGCGTAACCGATGTTTTGAGTTTCCCTCAGTTCGAGGGTTTGGAAGGAATAGAAGAGGCTATACTAAGCGAAAGTGAATCATCGCTACTGCTGGGAGATGTCGTGATTTGTCACGATCAGGCCATGCGACAGGCCGAGGAATACGGTACGGGGGCTACGAGAGAGCTTCTGTACCTTTTTGTACACAGCGTAATGCACCTTATGGGATATGACCATGAGAATGAAGAGGATAAAAAGATAATGCGCACTCATGAAGAGGCTGTGCTGGAAAGCATCGGAGTTAAGAGATGAAATCGGGATTCATAGGTATAATAGGCAGACCGAATGTAGGCAAATCCACTCTGATGAATGCGATGCTCGGAGAGAAGATTGCAATAACTTCGGCCAAGCCTCAGACAACGCTCAACAGAATAACAGGCATTTATACGGATATGGAATATGAAGGAGGAGAGGGAATTCAGATGATATTCCTGGACACTCCGGGTATCCATAAGCCTCACAACAAACTGGGAGAGGCCATAAACGAGACGGCTATCAACACTTTGGATGGAGTTGACGTTATACTGCTTATCGTAGACGGCATACAGGATTTCGGAAAAGGAGATGAAGCCCTGCTGAAACTCCTCGAAAAGACGGACTGTCCGCGCCTGTTGGCCATTAATAAGACAGACCTGATAAGTCCTGAAGACTATCTCGCTCTTTACAACAGGTATGATGAAACCGGCTTGTTCGATGATATCTACGGTATCTCGGCTATTAAAGGGGACAATGTCCGCATGCTTAAAGACAGGCTCGCCGGCTATATGCAGGACGGTCCTATGTACTATCCGGATGATATAGCCACAAACGATCCTCTTCGCTTTATAGTCAGCGAGATAATTCGTGAGAAACTTATGCACTATCTCAAGGAAGAAGTTCCTCACGGTATTTTTGTAGAAATAGAATCGTTTGAGGAACCCGATGAGGATCACGATATCACCGAGATAGGCGCAGTCATATATTGTGAAAAGAAATCCCATAAAGGGATAATTATAGGAAAGAACGGAAACAAACTCAAAGGTGTAGGAAAAGCTGCCAGGAAGGATATAGAACAGCTGATAGGCGGCAAAGTATATCTTAGTCTTTGGGTTAAGGTTAAAGAGAATTGGCGCGACAGCGAACGCACCATAAAAAGCTGGGGCTATAAAGATGAACATTAATGCGGAAGGCATAGTGCTTAGACAGCGCAAAATAGCCGGTAACAGGCGCATGATAGTGCTCTTTACCAAACAATACGGCAAATTATCCGCAGGGACTTCCATCAACGAGAGAGGAAGGAGCAAAGCGGCTCTGGCTCTCCGTCCTTTTACTTATGCAGAATACGATATATTCAAGGGCAGGGAGGCCTACAACATTAACTCCGCCACAGTGCTATGCAGCTATTATTCAATAGGTGAAGACATAAACAGATATATGACGGCAGCGTCATTTCTTGAGTATCTCGAAAAAGTGCTCGATGAGGAAATGGCTATGCCGGCTTTGTTTAATTTGAGTCTGGATTTCCTGAAATCAGTTTCACAGACAAAGGGTAGTGCAGAGACACTCCTATATGCATTTATAGTTAAATCACTTCGCATGCTGGGAGTAATGCCGGAGATGAATTGCTGTGTTAACTGCGGCAAGGAACTCGAGGCGATAAACGAACCGAGATCGTTCTCAGTTAGTTCGGGCGGAATAATATGCGAAGACTGTGCACAAATTGAGAGACAGGGAGGCTCTTCGTTGATTTATAAGCCTTCCTTCAGTATAATTGATGTGTTTAAATACTTCGAATCCAAGCCGCTTGCGACCTTTGAAAAGGTAGATTTGAAACCCGAGGACGCAAGGACGGTCAGAGGTATATTATCCAACTACACCGAGCGCTATTTGGATGTAAATGTGCTCGGCATCACTAAGGGATCGGAGGAATAGATATGGAAATTAACCTTGAGAAAATTGAACTGGTAAAAGAAAGAACAGGATGCACTTACGCAGAGGCAAAGGAAGCTCTCGAGAAGACCGAAGGCAGCGTTGTAGATGCTATCATCGCGGTCGAAGAGACTATGAACAAAGCATACGATGCAGTTGACGGAGCTTCTCTCAAAGACAGCCCTATATTCGCAAAGATGAAAGAAATCGTAGATAAGGGCAATGTCTCAAGAATCCTCATCAGAAAAGAGGAAAAGATAATCGTGAATTTCCCGTTGACAGCAGGCGTTATCGGCGCGGTGCTCGTACCATGGGGAGCAATACTCGGAATAGTAGCTGCACTCGGTACACAGTGTGACATCGAATTCGTGGATGACAAGGGAGATGTAGTAGACATCAACGGTAAAGTCGTAGGCTTTTATGACAAAGCAAAAGGCTATGTAATGAAAGGCGTTGATGCCGCACAAAGCGCATTCGGAGGAGCCGGAAAGGGCACTGATGCTGCCGCAGATAAGATTAACGAGACGGCAGATGCTGCCGCAGATAAAGTAGACGACATCAAAGAAGCTTTCGAAAGAGGCGCTTCGAAACTCATGGAAGCATGGGATAAGCTCGAAAAGAGCGGTAAAATCGATGAAGTAAAGAATTCCATCGAGAAGGTTGCCAAGAAAGCATCCGAGACTGTAAAGACAATCGCTGATGATGTCGCAGACATTTACAAGACAGAGGAAGCCGATGAGGCTGCACACGAAGAATTCAAAGACGAAGAGGAGCTTTAAGAATTAAATATGGCTATAGATAAGACAGATATACCTAACACTGAAAGAAGCGTCACCATGGAGAAGATAATAGCTCTCTGCAAAAACAGAGGCTATATATACCCGGGATCCGAGATTTACGGAGGTCTTGCTAACACTTGGGATTTCGGCCCTCTGGGTGTTGAATATAAAAACAACATCAAAGACGCATGGAGACAGAAATTCATCAGAGAATCGTCCCTTAACGTGGGACTGGACGCTGCTATACTCATGAATCCGAAGACATGGGTTGCTTCGGGACACGTAGGAGGATTCAGCGACCCTCTGATCGATTGCAGATCATGCAAGACCAGATACAGAGCTGACCAGCTCATCGAGGATTATCTCAAAGAACAAAATCCGAACGATGAGGCTATAGTCGACGGATGGGAAAAAGAACAGATGGAGGATTTCATCAAAGAACACTCCGTAAAATGCCCGTCCTGCGGCAAATCCGATTTCACCGGAATACGTCAGTTCAATCTGATGTTTAAGACTTTCCAGGGAGTTACCGAGGACTCGGCAGCTGAAATATACATGAGGCCGGAGACCGCCCAGGGTATATTTGTCAATTTCAAGAATGTACAGAGAACAGCCAGAAAGAAAATCCCATTCGGAATAGCTCAGGTGGGCAAGTCTTTCAGAAATGAGATTACACCGGGCAACTTCATTTTCCGAGTCAGAGAGTTTGAGCAGATGGAGCTTGAGTTTTTCTGCAAACCGGGAACAGAACTTGACTGGTTCGCATATTGGAAGGACTATTGTGCAAACTTCCTTAAGAAACTCGGTCTCAGTGAGGAATACACAAGACTGAGAGACCACACTCAGGAGGAACTCTCGCACTACAGCAATGCGACCACGGATATTGAGTATCTCTTCCCGTTTGGCTGGGGAGAACTCTGGGGAGTTGCATCGCGTACCGACTACGACCTCATGGCTCATCAGACCACATCCGGAGAGGACATGAGTTATCTCGATCCTGAGACAAACGAACGCTATGTGCCATTCTGCATAGAGCCTTCGGTAGGAGTAGAGAGACTTGTGCTCGCATTCCTGGTAGACGCATATGATGAGGAAGTGCTCACGGACGCAAACGGCAAAGAAGATGTAAGGACTGTCCTGAGACTGCATCCTGCGCTTGCGCCATATAAGGCAGCAGTACTGCCGCTTTCAAAGAAACTCGAGGAGACGGCTCTTCCTGTCTATGAGGAGCTCAGCAAACACTTCATGGTCGAGTATGACGCATCGGGTTCGATCGGAAAGAGATACAGAAGGGAAGACGAAATAGGAACTCCGTTCTGCATATGCGTAGACTTCGATACAGCCGAAGATAAGTCTGTTACAATCAGAGACAGAGACACAATGGAGCAAGTAAGAATACCGATTGATGAGGTTAAATCTTACATAGAAGAAAGACTGAAATTCTAAACTGAATTAATTAATAGTTAAGCCATCCCGGCCGTGCGGCCGGGATTCAAAATTTATAAAAGGGAGAACAATACCAATGGGAAAATTCGTTTATTCATTCAATGAAGGTACCAAAGACATGCGAAACCTTTTGGGAGGTAAGGGAGCAAATCTCGCAGAGATGACCAATATAGGACTTCCTGTGCCTTTCGGATTCACCATCACAACTGAAGCTTGTAAGAAATACAGCGATGACGGCGGAAAAATCGCTGATGAAATTATAAGCGAAGTATGGGAGCATATCGCTGACCTTGAAGAGGTAATGGGCAAGAAATTCGGAGACACTGAGAATCCTCTGCTCGTATCCGTAAGGTCCGGAGCGCCTGTATCCATGCCGGGTATGATGGATACTATCCTCAACCTCGGGCTCAACGATATCGCTGTAGAAGGTCTTGCCAAGAAAACTTCAAATGACAGATTTGCATATGACAGCTACAGAAGGTTTATCCAGATGTTCGGCGATGTCGTAATGGAGATTAAAAAGTCAAATTTCGACGAAGTGTTTGACGGACAGAAGAAAAAGGCAGGCGTTGAGTTCGACGTAGACCTTACAACAGATGACCTTAAAGAGATTATTAAGGGATACAAGGAAGTAGTAAGAAGAGAGCTCGGAAGGGATTTTCCGCAGGAACCTAAAGATCAGCTCCTCGAGGCTATCGCGGCCGTATTCAGATCATGGAACAATGAAAGAGCCATCCTTTACAGAAAGCTCAACGGCATTTCCGATTCACTCGGAACAGCCGTAAACGTTCAGTCCATGGTATTCGGAAACAGCGGCAACAACTCCGGTACGGGAGTTGCGTTCACACGTAACCCTGCAAACGGAGAGAATAAACTCTTTGGAGAGTTCCTCGTAAACGCACAGGGGGAAGACGTAGTTGCCGGCATCAGAACACCTCAGCCTATTTCCGAGATGGCAGATGCTTTCCCTGAGGTTTATTCACAGTTCGAAAAAATCGCCAACACTCTAGAAAATCATTATAAAGACATGCAGGATATGGAGTTCACCGTAGAAGACAGAAAACTCTACATGCTCCAGACACGTAACGGAAAGAGAACAGCAGCCGCAGCCGTAAAGGTTGCAGTAGACCTCGTTAAGGAAGGACTGATTGACGAGGAGACAGCCGTAATGAGAATTGAGCCGGATCAGATTGATCAGCTCCTGCATCCTGTATTTGATAAAGAAGAGCTCGAAAAGGCAGAGGCCGTAGCCAAGGGTCTTCCGGCATCACCGGGAGCAGCCACAGGGCAGATTGCTTTCTCGGCAGATGATGCGGCACAGATGGCGGCTGAAGGTAAGAAGGTAATACTCGTAAGAGAAGAAACCAGCCCGGAGGATCTCGCAGGTATGGTAGCTGCAGAGGGCATACTGACAGCAAGAGGCGGTATGACATCACACGCAGCAGTAGTTGCCAGAGGAATGGGCAAATGCTGCGTAGCAGGTTGTAAAGAAATCTCGGTCGATGAGGCCAATAAAAAAATGACCGTCGGAGACAAGGTCTACGGAGAAGGGGACAGCATCTCACTCAACGGAAGTGACGGAAGCGTGTATGCTGAGTCTATTAAGACTCTCGATGCCGAACTCTCCGGAGACTTCGGACAGATCATGGAGTGGGCTGATGAACACAGGTCGCTCAAGGTAAGGACTAACGCTGATAACCCTAGGGACGCGGAGCAGGGCGTTAAGTTCGGAGCTGAAGGCATCGGACTTTGCCGTACTGAGCACATGTTCTTCGAGGATGAGAGAATTCCTAAGATTAGAAGGATGATTCTCGCAGATAACGAAGAGGAGAGAAGGGCAGCTCTTGCAGAGCTTCTTCCGTATCAGAAAGAAGATTTCAAGGGAATCTACAAGGCTATGGGAGACAGACCTGTAACAATCAGACTTCTCGATCCGCCACTGCATGAGTTCCTGCCAAAGACAGATGAGGATATCAAACAGCTTTCGGAGCAGTTCGGAATCCCTTATGAGAAAATCGTAAACAAGACTCTCGAACTTCACGAGTTCAACCCTATGCTCGGACACAGAGGCTGCAGACTTGCCGTCACATATCCTGAGATTGCGGAGATGCAGACCGAGGCTATTATCAGAGCGGCTCTCGAGGTTCACGAAGAGGACGGAATCGATATCGTTCCTGAAATCATGGTACCGCTGGTAGGTCATGTAAACGAATTGGTTTATGTAAAGAAGAGCATCAATGAAGTTGCAGACAGACTTATTGCTGAGGCCGGTTCAGATATGAAATATTTAGTAGGAACAATGATAGAAGTTCCGAGAGCTGCCATGACAGCGGATAAGATAGCAGAAGAAGCGGAGTTCTTCTCATTCGGTACCAATGACCTTACACAGATGGGATACGGTCTCTCGAGAGACGATACGGGTGCCATCATCAAGGAATACGAGGAAAAAGGTATATTTGAAGGCGATCCGTTCCAGACACTCGATCAGGATGGCATAGGCAAACTCGTCAAAATGGCCGTTGAGGGTGGTAAGAAAACCAGACAGAATATCAAACTCGGTATCTGCGGAGAGCATGGCGGAGATCCTGAGACAGTAAAATTCTGCAGTGAGGTAGGACTCAACTACGTATCCTGCTCGCCGTTCAGAGTGCCGATTGCAAGGCTTGCTGCCGCTCAGGCATCAATTAACGAAAAAGCAGCTAAATAATAAGTTAGTAGGAATTGTGGGAGAGGAAGTATCTCCATGCGGCGGAAGGCGAACCGTAGCGACGCGCTATATACTTGAGGCCCCAGCGAATCTGTGTGTTGCCGTTGGTGTAATAGTCGCTGCCTTCGGAGGCCATCTTCTTGGCCGGAAGTGCCTGAGGAATGCCGTGCGCACCGGAACCTTTGTTATGTGATTTCGGATTCCAATGCGATTCACGATTCCACAGATTAATAAGAGGCTCGAGTTCTTTATCGCTCCAGCCGAAATCAGGGAATAAGGAGAGTGCATATTTCTGGTACTCTCCTTTTTGTCCGCTCGCAATAAGGGCGCTGATCGGAGTTTCATCGGTCAGATTATCACTGAGAATATAGTAATCTTTGTCATCTATGGAGACTCGGCTCCATTCATTTTTCGTTATACCGGTGCGTTTAACCATTTTATCTGTTTCAAGCGTGCCGGCTTCTTTATATGAATCATCCGGGCCTTTTCTGTAAACGGTTTTTTCTTTGGTCCACAGGAACTCATCCGTTTCTTTTATGATTCGTTCCATACTCTTTTTGTACGAGGCTGCGGCAATTTCACCCAAAGAGTCACTGCTTATCTCATTTACGGAAGCATAAGTTGCAGCTGCTGCACGCATTGTAATGTTATGAATATACGACAAATAGACCCCGTAACAGGCCGCTACTACGAGCACAAGCTCTGCGAGGATGATACGTGTCAGTATTTTACGTTTCCTTTTTCGTTCTTCTTCTCTGTTGTAATGCTTTATGCCCGGTACCTCCATAAGATGAAGTGACATAAATCGATAAACTATAATACCGCCTTGAAATGATGAAGAGTATAAATATGAACAGAATGTAATAAAAAGAGGGGAGGCTGTTTAAGTCATACAAATGAAGCTGCAAAAATTGTGGTTTCGAACAAAACATTTCTGAAATTACTGTCAAAAAAACATAATTTTTTTGCTAATCCGTTGATATTTCAAGGAACTTCCTTTAGTATGAAAAATGAAAAAAACAAAATAATACATTGTATTGAATTGAGTACAATATATCGTTTAAGTATAATGAAAATGGTTTACAAATACTGACATTCAACAATGTATTATTTTGGCAATCAAATGTAAGGAGGCAAATTAATGCAAGAGTATCTGTTATCACATCTTTATTGGATAAGTCTGATAGCTTCACTTCTGGCTCTCGGTTTTGCATATCTGCAGGCCAAAATCGTTCTCGGTTCCGACGAAGGTACCGACAGAATGAAGCAAATCTCGCAATATGTACGTACTGGTGCGAGCGCTTATCTTAAGCGTCAATATCGCACGGTAATCATCTTCTTTATAGTAATGTTCGGCGTTCTTTGCGCAATGGCAGCCACGAATAAACTCACATGGTATGTTCCGTTCGCATTCATCACCGGAGGTTTCTTCTCCGGACTTTCCGGATTCATCGGAATGAGCATTGCCACAAGAGCAAACAACCGTACAGCATGCGCTGCACAGAAGAGTCTGAATCAGGGACTCAGAGTTGCTTTCTCGGCCGGATCCGTTATGGGATTTACGGTTGTAGGACTGGGACTCCTGGACATTTCCCTTTGGTATGCTCTGCTCGACTTGGTATTCCATGAATCACTCGAGAACATTACTGCTGCGATGGTAACTTTCGGAATGGGAGCATCATCCATGGCGCTTTTTGCCCGTGTAGGCGGCGGTATTTTTACCAAAGCTGCTGACGTAGGAGCTGACCTCGTTGGTAAGGTTGAGGCAGGAATCCCTGAGGATGACCCTCGTAACCCTGCTGTAATCGCAGACAATGTAGGAGATAACGTTGGTGACGTAGCCGGAATGGGCGCTGACCTCTATGAGTCTTATGTAGGATCCATGGTATCCACATGTGCGCTCGGAGCAATCGCATTTATCTCAACAGATCTCGGCGTTAAGTCCGTAGCTCTGCCGCTTCTCATGGCAGCAGTAGGAGTGCTTTTCTCCGTAATCGGTTCATATTTCGTTAAGACTAAAGAGGGTGCAAGCCAGAAAAACCTGCTCGCAGCCCTGCGCCGCGGCACTAACTTCTCGGCTATTGCAACTGCGATCTTCTCATTCATACTCGTATGGTGGCTCTTCGGTAAAGAGTTCTACGGACTCTACCTGGCCATCATCGCAGGACTTGCCGCAGGAGTTCTCATCGGACTTTGCACAGAGTACTACACATCGGATACATATAAACCGACACAGAAAATCGCTGAGTCATCAGAGACAGGTACAGCTACTTTAATCATCAGCGGACTCGGTACAGGAATGGCTTCAACAGCACTGCCTATCCTGATCGTAGGCGCTGCCATCATCATAGCTTACTACTGCTCGGGACTCTGCCCTGTAGACGTAGCTCCGGCAAGCATCGGACTCTACGGCATATCACTGGCAGCTGTAGGCATGCTCTCGACTCTCGGTATCACGCTCGCAACAGACGCATACGGCCCTGTAGCGGATAATGCAGGCGGTATCGCAGAGATGGCAGAGCTTCCGCCGGAAGTTCGTGAGCGTACAGATGCTCTTGACTCACTGGGTAACACCACAGCAGCTACAGGTAAGGGCTTTGCTATCGGTTCCGCAGGAATGACAGCCCTCGCTCTCATCGCAAACTTCAAAGAAAAACTGCTGGTATACATGCCAAACAGCGAAGACCTGACACTTAACCTCCTCGACCCTAAGGTTCTGGTAGGACTCTTCATCGGAGCAGTTCTTCCGTTCCTGTTCTCATCGCTCACAATGGGCGCTGTTAACCGCGCTGCACAGAGTGTAGTAGTTGAGGTAAGACGTCAGTTCAAAGAGATTCCGGGACTCATGGAAGGTAAAGCCGAGGCTGATTACGCAAGATGCGTAGACCTCTGCTCCAAGTCCTCTCTCAAGGAAATGATTCTCCCTGCATGCGTAGGCATTGCAGCACCGATCGTAACAGGTCTTATACTCGGAGGCCTCGGAGTAGTAGGAATGCTCTGCGGCGCTACGGTATCCGGATTCATCATGGCCATCTTCATGGCTAACTCCGGCGGTGCATGGGATAACGCCAAGAAATACATCGAAGCAGGTCACTTCGGCGGCA
>CADAJM010000031.1 GCA_902788245.1 uncultured Eubacteriales bacterium
CTTATCGAATGCAATAACGAAATACTTATTATCGATTGCGGTTTTGCATTCCCGGAATATGAGATGTTCGGTGTAGATATAGTAATTCCGGATTTCACATATCTGATTGAGAATTCAGCAAAGGTCAAAGGTCTTATCATCACTCACGGACATGAAGATCACATAGGCGGGGTTCCTTATCTGCTAAAAGAACTCCATGTTCCGGTATATGCTGCAGCTTTGCCTATGGGCATGATAAATCACAAGCTCGAAGAGCATAATATGACATGCGAAAAACATGTCATAAAGGCAGGGGATAAGTTCAAAATCGGATTATTCAAAGTCGAAGCTATTCAGACAAATCACAGCATAGCTGACGCTTTGGCATTTTCCGTAAAATTTCCGGGAGGCCATGTTGTTCACACCGGTGATTTCAAGATAGATTATTCGCCGCTGGACGGCAAGGTAATCGACCTGAACAGATTCTCTCAGCTCGGCAACGAAGGAGTGGATGTGCTCCTATGTGACAGCACTAATGTGCTCAGACAGGGATATACACCGTCCGAGGCCGTTGTCAGAAAGTCCATAGATGAGATTTTCAACAATACAGATAAGAGAATAATAATAGCCACCTTTGCATCAAATGTGCACAGGATTAAGTATTTCATGGAAGCGTCCATGAAACACGGCAGACAAATTGCCGTTTCGGGAAGGTCGATGGAAAATGTCCTCGCGCTTTCCAAAGAACTGGGATATTTGGATGACATACCCGAATCGCTGTTCGTAGATGTAAATAAGACAAAGAATCTTCCTGACAGCAAGATTACAATACTTACAACCGGAAGTCAGGGCGAACCTATGTCGGCTCTTACGAGAATGGCTTACGATAACCATAAATCCATTAAACTTAAAAAGAATGACGTAGTCGTATTCTCATCATCGCCTATACCCGGCAATGAAAAAGTAGTATCTCAGGTTATCAACAAACTGTACGAAAAAAGAGTCGAAGTCGTGCTCGCATCTGCTATGGACGTACACGTATCCGGGCACGCTTCATCTGAAGAACTCAAATTGATACATACGCTAGTCAGACCGAGATTCTTCATGCCTGCTCACGGCGAAGACAGACACCTTATAGAGCATGCAAAATTATCAAACAGGCTCGGACAACCCAAGACGAGAATATTCGTTATGAGTAACGGAGATGCTCTCGAGGTGAACGGCAAAAAAGCAAAAGTCCTGGAGGCCTACACCTCAGGTGAAGACATCATGGTTGACGGATACGGCATTGGAGATGTAGGTAATCAGGTTCTTAAAGAGAGAAAGATGCTTTCTCAGTCCGGCCTGGTGACTGTTTCAATAGTGCTGGATGCCGCAAGCGGATCCCTTATGGCCGAACCTATACTAAATACTATAGGATTTGTATACGAGCAGGAACAACAGGATTTGATACATCAAGCCATAAGCGTTGTTTATAACGCTATCGGCAAATGTGCCGAAGACCATTTGCTCGATGAAGCATCTCTCGGAAGAACTGTCAAATCGGACATGAAGAAATTCATATATAAAGAAACCAAACGCAATCCGGCGATAATACCGGTAATAATGTATGTATAAAAGGAGGGGCTAATGAACGTATATGACGAAGCTCACAGCCTGGCAAAGGCTATCAAAGAATCTAACGAATTCATAGAATTCGATAAAGTCAGAAAAGAAGTCGAAAACGACAAGGAAGTATCCGAGATGATCGCGGATATGCAAAAGCTTCAGCTTGAACTTCAGGCAGCTCAGATCAGCGGCACAGAGCCTGCACAGGATCTCATGAACCGCATTCAGAGTCTCAGCACAATGATGGCCACAAAGCCGCTTGCAGCGAAATTCCTGCAGTCTGAAGCAGCTTTTTCAGTAATGATGAACGATGTCTTCAAAATTATTGGCGAAGCAATGGGTGTTTGATAATAATTTTATAATTTATATACAAAGGAGAGACCAATGATTTATGCTAGCGATTTCAGAAAAGGTATTACTTTTGAGATGAATGGTGAGCCGCACGTGGTTCTCGATTTCCAGCATGTAAAACCGGGTAAGGGAGCTGCTTTTGTAAGAACAAAGTACAGAAATATCCTTACAGGTGCCACAAGGGAAGAAGCATTCAACCCGAATGATAAGTTCCCTAAAGCTCATATCGAGACCAAGCAGATGCAATATCTCTACAGTGACGGTGAACTGTACTACTTCATGGATCAGGACACTTATGATCAGGTACCGCTGACAACTGACCTCGTAGAAGAAGCAATGAAATATCTGCGCGAGAATGATATAGCTACAGTAAAATTCTACAAGGACAATGCATTTGATGTCGAAGCTCCTAACTTCGTAGACCTCGAGGTAATCGAGACAGAACCCGGCGTTAAAGGTGACACAGCTACTAACGTAACAAAAGCTGCAACAGTAGAGACGGGCGCTGTTATTCAGGTACCGATTTTCATCAACGAAGGTGAGAGAATCCAGATTGACACAAGATCGGGTGAATATCTCGGAAGATCAAAAGAGTAATCTCAATTGAGCATAGTAGCAGAAAATCAATCAACTAATGACAATAGCGTTAAACCGGCATCAAAGCTGCGTGTGTTTCTATGGATAATTATCCTGATTCTTGCAGCTTTGATAGCTCTTTTTGCTGCAATTACTAATATGGCTCGCCCCTTCGACAGAACAGTCAACACTTATAAAAATGTGGAAGTAAAAGAAGGAGATAAGCTCGAGGATGTGGCAAATACTCTGGAGAGTGAGGGGATAATAAAGAATGCCGATCGTTTCAAAACCGTAGCTAAATTATCAGGCGCAACGAAACCCAGATCGGGCCTGTATTATCTGTCTCCGTCCATGAACTCCGTTGAGATTGCAAGTACTATAGTCAACGGAATCAGCACATCGAGCGGCTTCACAATTCCGGAAGGATATAATCTGGATCAGATTGCTTCTGCTCTTGAAAGAGACGGAATTGCAGATAAAGAAGAATTTCTGGAAGCTGCAAAGTCTGCTGATTTAAAGGAATTTGAGATTATTGGCGAGAATAATCTCGGCAGCTATCAGGTCGAGGGGTTCTTATTCCCGGGCAAATACACTATAGGCTATGATGCAGATGAAAGCATGCTTATAATGACCATGCTCAATCAATTCGATCTATTCTTCAATGAAGATTACAGGGCCAGAGCTGATGAACTCGGGCTCAGCATCAGAGAAGTCGTGTACATCGCATCAATGATTGAGCTTGAGACCAATATTGATAAAGAGAAACCTGCAATTTCCGCAGTTTTACACAACAGGTACAACCTCGATATGCTTCCTAAAGATGAGATTAAACAGGCGCCACTGTGTAATCCCGGTGAGCAATCGATACTGGCGGCACTATATCCTGAAGATAACGATAATTTATATTATGTTTACAGTGCTAAAAGAGACGGAAGTCACGTATTTACCGCCGACGAGGAAGAGTACAATAAATATATCGAGGAGTACAACCAAGCGACGGAGGCTGAGGAGTAATGGCCGTAGCGTCTAAACAAGGGCTTTTCATAGAGGGATATTACAAATCATTGAGTCCTGATCTGGAAAAGCTGAGAAAAGAGAATGAAACAGACAACATCCCTCTGATTTTGAGGGAAACCGAAGACATGCTCTCCGTCTTGCTGAGTCTTAAAAAACCAAAGTATATACTGGAATTGGGCACAGCGCACGGATACTCGGCTATATTCTTTGCAACGAAATGCCCGGACGCTCATATAACGACCATAGAAAGAAGCGAAAAAATGTATGATGCAGCTAAAACCTGTATCGACGACTCGGGATTTGCCGACAGAATAGAGCTTTTTAAGGGCGATGCCGAAGACATACTGTCAAATCATAAATTCGATTATACTTATGACTTCGCATTTATAGATGCAGGCAAAACTCATTACAAAGAGTATTTCGAACTGATCGAAAAGATTTGTAATCCCGGGGCTGTAATAGTATGTGACAACATACTTATTAACGGATGGATTTACGACAGGGAACTGCCGGGAGCCAGACGTCACAGAACGAATGTAAAATACATGAAATCTTTCCTTGAATATATAAACAGCAGAGAGGATCTTACCGTTTCGCTTTCGAGCAGCGGTGACGGGCTGGCGATTATAAAACTGGATGAATAAGAACTTTGAATTACTGGCCCCTGCAGGGGACCTGGAAAAATTAAAAACAGCGATAGATTTCGGTGCCGATGCTGTGTATTTCGGCGGCGAGGTGTTTTCGTTAAGGGCCGGCGCCGGCAATCTCAGTAATGATGAGATAAGAGAGGCTATGGAATATATCCACGACAAAGACAGAAAAGGATATATGACCATCAATATATACCCTCATAACGAGGATATTGAGCCTCTGAGAGAGTATATAAGCAGCATTAAAGATATTCCCATTGATGCATATATAGTCTCTGACCCGGGTGTTATAGCTTTGATTAAAGAACAGATACCGGATGCTGAGATTCATCTGTCCACTCAGGCCAACACAACAAATTATGTTACTGCAAACTTCTGGGCTGCTCTTGGAGTCAAAAGAATTGTCGCAGCACGCGAGATGAGTCTGGAAGAGCTCAAAACAATGAGCGAATCCCTTCCGGAAGGAACTGATGTTGAGGCTTTTGTGCACGGGGCTATGTGCATCTCATATTCCGGCAGATGTCTGCTCAGCAATTTCATGGCCGGACGCGATGCAAACAAAGGAGCCTGCACTCATCCGTGCAGATGGAAGTACTCTCTGGTTGAGGAACAGCGTCCGGGTGAATACTATCCGATAGAAGAGGATGGACGCGGGAGCTACATCATGAACTCGAGAGATCTGTGCATGATTGACAAGATTCCGGATTTGGCTGATGCGGGAGTAACTTCACTCAAGATAGAGGGACGCATGAAATCCATGTACTATGTTGCTACTGTCGTATCCGCATACAGAGCAGCAATAGATGAATATTTAAAAGATCCCGAAGTCTATGTATATAATCCTCTTCATTTCGAGGAACTTTGCAAAGCGAGTCACAGGGAATTCACCCACGGCTTTTACTACAACAAACCCACAGATGAGGATCAGAACTATCTGACCAGTGATTATACGAGGGATTATTCATTTATTGGTCTGGTAGGCAAACACGACGAAAGCACCGGTCTTACCGATGTTGAACAGAGAAACAAATTCTCAATCGGCGATACCGTTGAAATATTCGGACCATACAGTCCGTATTACGAGGAAGTTATTACAGAGATGTATAACGAGGACGGGCAAGCTATTGACAGCGCCCCGCATCCTCAGCAGAAATTAAAAATCAGATTCAAGCGAACTCCGGGAGAGGGGTTCATCATGAGAAAGAGAAAAGAGGTATAGGAAATGGCAGACGATGCTCACCCCGAATTGTTTTATATCATACCGATACTGCTTATCATTATATTCAACGCGCTTGTTGTTGCATCAAAAAGAGCGCTTGATTACATCGATAGAAACGTCATTAAAGAAATGGCCGAGGACCATCCCGATGACAAGAAAATACAATCTGTCATGGACTTTCTGGCCAAACCGTCCAAGTATCATTATGCAAACCACGCAGCTAGTTGCATCAGTATTGTTATAGCATTTATATTGTTTAACATTCTGATGGTTGTTCAACTTCTGACCCTTGATACTTTATTCGGAGTCAATTTCGATCACGAATACTTCGGAATCTATCAGTTGATTTTGCTCCTGCTTTGCAATCTTGGTTTTTATATTATTTACACAGCATTATCGGATATATTACCTAAGAAACTCGCTGCTCAGAACAGCGAGAATTTCGGAATAGGCCTGGTTGGTTTTCAAAGATTCATTTATTTCCTGAATCTGCCGCTTGTATGGATATGCAAATCTATTGCCGATTTATTGCTCAAATTAATGGGCAAGAAAACTGACGTAGATGATTCATATTTCTCCGAGGACAAAGTTATGTCCATGCTTGACAGAGGTCAGGAGAGAGGCGAGATTAAAGAAGAAGGCCGCAAGATGATAGACTCGATATTCGAGTTTGACGACTTGCTCGCATATGAAATAATGACACCTCGTACGGATGTGTTCATGTTTGACATCAACGACGAGAGAAATGAATACTTCGACGAGCTTATGGAACTTACTCATTCGAGAATTCCCGTGTATGACGGAGACCCGGATAATATCGTGGGCATACTTCACATCAAGGATTATCTGCATCAGGCCACTCGTAAAGGATTTGATAAGGTAGATATTAAAAAACTGTTGAGGCCTGCATATTTTGTACCCGAGACAAAGAATATAGATGCGCTGTTCAGAGAACTTCAGATCGAGAAACAACACCTGGCAATTCTCATTGATGAATACGGCGGATTCAGCGGAATTGTATCTGTAGAGGATATCATTGAACAGATAGTCGGAGATATCGACGATGAGTTCGATGAAGAAGACAGAATTATAGAAAAAGTTGATGACAACACTTTCGTAGTTGACGGCAATGTCTACCTCGATGATCTCGAAGAAGAAGCCGATATTGAGCTTGAATCCGAAACCAGCGAGACCGTTGGAGGATTTATCATCGATCTGCTCGGTGAAATACCTAAGAAAGATGTCAAATACGGCACTATATCCTACGAGAATTATGATTTCGATATTCTTGCAGTCAAGGACAGAAGAATAGAAAAACTCCGCATCAAGATCAAAGATATAGAGCCCAAGGAAGATCAGTAATGGGAATTGAAAAAAAACTAACTGCTCTTACAGAGAAAATAGTTCTTGAATTTGATGGTGTAAGCCGTTTCCCGAAGCGCGGAAGGGCATCGAGATCCGGGGATTATACTCATCCTTCGATTAAGATTTCAGATGAAAATGATGAATACATCATTAACATAGATATCTTTGTATATTACGGGGTTAATATTCCTCAGTTATGTTACGACATCCAGACAGGTCTCATACACAGCCTTATGGAGCACGCAGGTGTGGTTGTCAAAAGTGTAAATATCAGAGTTGAAGGCGTAGACGAGATTTAATAAAGACAGAGGTTTTTGTGAACAGGGAGAAGATAAGAGAAAAAACAATGCAGCTCATATATCAGATGGAAGCATCCGGCAAATTTGATGTGTCTGAACTGAGAATGATGGAAGAGGACTCGAATATCATCGGTAAAAAGCAAGCCGACGATACACTTGATGCGATAAAAAACCACATAGAAGAAATCGACGGTATTATTAAATCAAATCTCGATAAATGGAGTTTCGACCGCATAGCCAAAACAGATCTAGCCATACTCAGAACTGCAGTTGCCGAGATGCTTTATCTCGATTATATTCCTGCGATCGTATCTATTAACGAAGCTGTAGAATTATCCAAGAAATACAGCGATGATAAAGCATATAAATTTGTTAATTCAGTACTCGGTAAAATCAAAGCAGAAGTGGAGCAGAGGTCCGAATGATCTATCTGGGCATAGATACTTCAAATTACAAGACATCGATTGCAGCTGTAGATGATAAGGGAAAGATATTATGCGATATCTCAGAATATCTTGAGGTTCGATTAGGGGAAAGAGGACTTCGGCAGTCGGAAGCTTTTTTTAAGCATTCGAACAAACTGCCGAAGCTTTTTGCATCATTGCTTAAAAACATAGATGTTAAAGATATTGCTGCAATTGCAGTGTCAGAGAAGCCCAGGAGGCTCGAAGATTCCTATATGCCTTGTTTTTTAGCAGGAATTAACCTTGCTGAAGTATTATCCGAAACATTAGACATTCCGGTTTTGAAGTTCTCTCATCAGGAGGGGCATGCAGCCGCGATTATTGAAAGCGGAGATGACTTCGATATACAAAACAATCTCATGTTAATGCATCTGTCCGGAGGCACAACTGAAATACTAAAATGCAAATCCGACGAAAAGGGTTACTCGATGAATATAATCGGCGGCACTTTGGATATCAGCTTCGGTCAACTTCTCGACAGATTCGGCGTTGCTCTCGGTTTTCCTTTTCCGGCGGGAATGTTCATTGATGAACTCGCATCGAAATATACCGGAGGAAAGCTACCTAAACTCGTTCCCGGTATACGCATAACAGACGGATATTTCAATTTGTCAGGCCCGGAAACCATATTGCTGGACTTCGCACTTAAATATACACAAAAGCACGACACAGAGCGAAATAAGAGCTCTTGCAGCATTGCAATTACAGATGATTTGATTGCAGTATGTTATGAACTCATGGATAGAATTTCAGATGTACTGCTTATTTCAGCAAATTATCTGACCGATACATATGGAATCAATCAAGTTTGCATGGCGGGCGGAGTTTCATCGTCGGATACTTTGAGAAAGATAATTCTAAATAAGCACGATAGTGATAAATACAAAATCGTTTTCGGTGATCCGAAGCTCAGCGGAGATAATGCAGTCGGAACAGCTTTACTTGCAAGGAGGATTCATACTAAATAATGAGGCCCGTAAGCGTAAGTCAGGTAAATGAATACATAGCCAAAAAACTAAGAGACGACTACAATCTCAAGGGTCTTGCTGTGGAAGGAGAAATATCCGGCCTTTCCAGAAGCGGTCAGCACTACTATCTGACGCTTAAAGATGCTGAAAGCCAGATACGATGCGCCATATGGGGTTCCAATGCCGCAAAGATAAACATGGAACTGGTCGAAAACGGCAAGAAAATAGTTGCCGTATGCGATATTAGTCCGTATGCCAAAGGTGGTACTTACTCCTTAAGCATCAGACACGTAGAAGCTGCAGGAGAGGGAGATCTTATGGCGGAGTTCAACCGCATTAAAGAACTCCTTGAAAAAGAAGGACTTTTTGACAAAAAGTATAAAAAGCCAATACCTGAATTTCCGTACAGAATCGGCATAGTGACTTCATCCACCGGAGCTGCAATCGAAGATATTCGCAAAATCATCACAGCCAAGAACGATTTTACGGATATACTGATATTCCCGACACTTGTACAAGGAGTTGGGGCGGTCAGAAGCATATGCGAGAATATAGAAAAAGCCAACAGGCTCGCCAAAGAAGGCTTAAGAATAGACACTTTGATTGTCGGAAGAGGCGGCGGTTCTCCTGAGGATCTCGCAGCCTTTAACGACGAGGAGGTGTGCAGGACTATATTTGCATCGGAAATACCCGTTATCAGTGCTGTGGGCCATGAATCTGATTTTTCCATCAGTGATATGGTGGCGGATGTCAGAGCGGAGACACCGACAGCGGCTGCAGATATGGCTGTAATGAACACTTTTGAACTCAGAGATACGATAGACTATTTCTCAGAACAGCTCGTCACATCTGCAAAAAATAAGACAGAAGCTCAAAGGCTGCTGCTATGTTCCAGATCCGATTTACTTTTTGCAAACATAAAATCAAAGATTAATGAGTCAGCATCCATAGTTGACAAAGCTGTCATCGTATTAAAAGAGAACGATCCGAGGCAGGTGTTTGCCAAGGGCTATGCCGCAGTCACTGATGATAAAGGGCAGATAGTTCCGGATATATCAATTATCAAGGAAGGAAAAGAATATACAATCAAAATGACCGGAGGAAGCTTCACTGCTACAGCCTCCGATGTGAGAAAGGACCACTGATATGGAAGGTAAATCTTTTACGGAATCACTCGCCAATCTTCAAAATGCGGCGACTGAAATAAGCAAACAGGCTACCACACTTGAGGACTCTCTCAAACTTTTTGATGAGGGAATGAAAGAAGCCGAGTATTGTAAAAAGATTCTTGATGAAGCAGCTCAAAAGATTGAAATCTACGAGGACGGAGAACTCAAAGATGCGTAGTTTTGATGAATATAAAGAACTTGTAGATAGGAACCTTGTGACATATCTTCCGGACACCGGCAGATATGCCGAAGTTCTCCGAGACAGTATGGCATACAGCCTAAGCATAGGAGGAAAGAGAATCCGACCGATTCTTCTTCTTGCTGCATGTGATTTAGCCGGCGGAGATGTAGACATTGCACTGCCTTATGCGTGTGCAGTCGAGTTCATACACACATATTCATTGATTCATGATGATTTGCCTGCTATGGATGACGACGATTTAAGAAGGGGCAAACCATCAAATCACAAGGTTTACGGCGAGGCCATGGCCATACTTGCAGGCGACGGTCTTTTAAACTCTGCTGCTGAACTAATTGCCAAACAGGCACTTTCTCTCAGAGGAGACGCAGACGCCCTCTATGCCCATGCAAGAGCTGCATATGAGATTATGTCGAGGGCAGGTGCATCAGGTATGATAGCAGGTCAAACTGCTGATATTAACTCCGAAAATAGCGAAGAAGTATCCGAGGAGCTCATATCTTTCATTGAGCTTCACAAGACATCGGATCTTATAAGCGCTCCCGTCAGAGCCGGTCTGATGCTTGCAAAAGCCGATGATGAGATGATAGAAGCGTATACCACTTATGCCGTTAATATAGGCGTTGGATTTCAAATACTCGATGATATACTTGATATTGAAGGGGATGAAAAGCTTCTGGGCAAAACCCCGGGGAAAGACAACGAACAAGGCAAATGCAATTATGCTTCCGTGCATGGTATTGATAAAGCGAAATCAGATCTGCATAAATTGACAGAAGAAGCAAAGCAAGCTGTTTCAAAATATGATAACGAAGGATTTTTTACGGCTCTGGCCTCGGAACTTGAAACCAGGAAGATGTAAACATGAAATATGATCTTTATAAAGACGATTTAATTAATATTTGTAAGACCGCATCAACTGAGGATCTTGAGGCTCTGAGCGCTGATATTAGAGAGTTTCTGGTTGATAAGGTATCCAAAACAGGAGGGCATATCGCTTCGAACCTCGGTATAGTCGAGCTTTCAATCGCCCTTATGAAAGTCTTTGATTCCCCCAAAGATAAAATAATCTACGATGTAGGTCATCAATCCTACGTTCATAAAATTCTCACAGGAAGGGCGGAGGGATTTGACAGCCTCAGGAAGTACAAAGGCATGTCGGGTTTTCCGAAATCCAGAGAAAGTGAACACGATGTATATGAGACCGGACATTCCAGCACATCCGTCAGCGCTGCATACGGAATGGCCGTTGCCAGAGATCTGGCCGGAGACGATTATCAAGTGACAGCTGTAATCGGTGACGGTTCATTTACAAGCGGCATAGTCTATGAGGCTCTTAATAACATAGGCGATAATCAGACCAAGATGAACATCATCCTAAACGACAACGGTATGTCGATTTCGCACAATGTAGGCGCTATGCATAAGTATCTGGATAAACTCAGATCATCCAAGAGATATGACGATGCAAAATCATCGGTAAAGACTGCATTGAACAAAGTGCCTGTAGTGGGAGGTCCGCTTAAAAAAGGACTAAAAAACTCCAAAGAAAAGCTCAAATACTCGGTAATTACCACTGAAGGACACGTTATCGAGAGTCTGGGCATCAAATACTTCGGTCCGGTTAATGGTTACGATATTAATAATATGGTTAATATCATCAAAGCGGCTGCCGCATACGAAGGTCCGACCCTAATTCACGTACTGACAAAGAAAGGAAAGGGCTATCATTGGGCGGAGATGTATCCTAGAAAATTCCACGGAATATCAGCATTTGACCCTAAGACAGGTGAACTTCTGTCAAAAGGAGGGGGCGCATCATATTCTAAGGTTTTCGGAGAAAAGCTTACTGAACTAGCATCTAAAGATGATAAGATCGTTGCTATTGCCGCAGCAATGGGAACAGCCACCGGATTAATTCCTTTCTACGAAGCACATACCGAGAGGTATTTTGACGTAGGAATAGCAGAAGAGCATGCGGTTGTATTCGCAGCCGGCCTTGCTAAACTCGGCTATAAGCCTGTCGTTGCAATATATTCAAGCTTTCTTCAGAGAGCTTTTGACTATCTGATAGAAGACGTTGCTCTTCAAAACCTTCATGTCATATTTGCGATGGATAGAGCAGGTTTGGTCGGAGCTGACGGAGAAACTCATCACGGACAGTTTGATATTTCCTACATGAGCATGATACCCGGCATGACAATTCTCGCAGCTGCCGACGGTAATCAACTGGCTGAAATGCTTGAATTTGCCGTAGATATGGAAGGTCCTGTAGCCATCAGATATCCCAGAGGCAGCAGTGAAGGCGAACATCTCAGACTTCGCAAGTTCAAAGGATACAACAATGTTATAAGCGAGGGAACAGACGTTACCATTCTTGCGGTAGGTGCGATGCTTGATGAGGCACTTGCTGCGGCGGATATTTTAAAATCTAAAGGATATGATGTCGGCGTAACCAACGTTGCTGTAATAAAACCTATCGATACATCATGGTCTGCTATTAAGTCACGCGTTGTTGCAACAGTTGAAGATAACGCTCTGATCGGTGGTTTCGGAGAACTTTTCAACGCTGAGTATTCGGATGCAGATTTTGACATAGTGAATATCGGTATACCTGATCAGTTTATAGAGCATGGCGATATCGCATCTCTAAGGAAAATCTGCGGCATGGATGCTGAGTCAATAGCAGAGAAGGTTATGGAGAAACTGTGAAAGAGAGACTTGATGTAATCCTTGTAAATAAAGGCCTTGCAGATTCCAGAGAAAAAGCCAAGAGAACCATAATGGCAGGGCTTGTAAAGGTAGAAGGCAGAGTCGAAGACAAACCCGGCTCTGTTTTTGATACGGAGTCTGATATTACAGTCGAAGGTAAGGAGTGTCCCTATGTCAGTAGAGGCGGATTAAAGCTTGAAAAGGGCATTGCGGAATGGAACATCGACTGCAAAGGGAAGGTTTGCGTAGATATGGGCGCGAGTACCGGAGGCTTTACCGACTGCATGCTTCAACATGGTGCATCCAAAGTCTATGCGATTGATGTCGGCTACGGACAGCTTGATTACAAACTGCGTACGGATAATCGTGTCATCAACATGGAGAAGACAAATATCAGATATCTTGATACGGATCTTATTAAGGAACCAATTGATCTCATCAGTATTGACGTCAGTTTCATATCCCTCAAACACATGTATCCCGTCGCTTCTGAGATTCTCTCAGATGACGGCTTGGTTTTTGCTCTTGTAAAACCTCAGTTTGAGGCCGGTAAAGAACAGGTCGGAAAGGGTGGAATTGTGCGGGATTCCAAGGTTCACGAGGAAGTAATTAACAATGTCATCGGATATGCCGAAGATAACTCCTTATATCCCGTTGAATTATCATTTTCACCAATCAAAGGAACTAAAGGAAATATCGAATATATACTTTTACTTTCACCAAAAAAATGCGATAATAGAATAGGTGTGAGCGAAGTTGTAAAACAAGCCCACGACACAATGAATCGATAGTATTTACTACGATAGTTATTCCCATTTATTAATACTTTTATGTAAGGAGATTAAGATGGAAGTTTCAAAAAGATGTTCAGTAATGCAGTTCTCGCCAATCAGAAGGTTCAACACATTTGCTTTTGAGGCAGAAGAAAAGGGTAAGAAAGTCTACAGACTCAATATCGGACAGCCTGATATCGAGACCCCTCCATGCTTCAAAGAAGCAATCAACAACTATGAGCAAAAAGTAATCGCTTATGCTGAATCCGGCGGTGTTAACGAACTGCTCGATGCGATGATTTACTACATGAAGAGAGACTTCGGAATGGAGTATGACAGAAAAGACATCCTCGTTACAAACGGCGGATCCGAGGCTCTTATTCTCGCATTCACAGCTCTTCTGAACCCGGGAGATGAGGCTATCATAGCTGAGCCTTTCTACACAAACTACAACACATTCTGCAACGAGGTATCCGGCGTACTCAAGCCGATCACAACAAAGGCTGAGGATGGATACAACTGGGCTAAGAGAGACCTCATCGAAGCAGCAATCACAGATAAGACCAAAGTTATCTGCTGCCTGTCTCCTGGCAACCCTACAGGACGTGTTCTGACACTTGAAGACATGAGACTCATCGGAGACATTGCAAAAGAGCATGACCTCTGGATCCTCTCAGACGAAGTATACAGAGAATTCGTATACGACGGAGCTGAGGCTCATTCCTTCGGACAGCTCGACGATATCGCTGACAGAGTTATCCTCGTAGACTCCGTATCCAAGAGATGGTCCGCATGCGGAGCACGTATCGGAGCTGCTATCTCCAAGAACAAAGAGTTCATGGAAGCTATGCTCAAACTCGCACAGGGCAGACTCTGCGTTCCGACTCTCGAGCAGATCGGAGCTGCTGCTCTCTACAGAATGGATAAGAAATATTATGACGAGGCAAAGGCAGAGTATGAAGCAAGAAGAGATGCTGCTTATGAAGAAATCTCCAAGATTCCTGGTGTAGTTTGCCAGAAACCTGCCGGCGCATTCTACATGATGTGCAAACTTCCTGTTGACAACATCGAGGACTTCCTGATGTTCCTGCTCAAAGAATTCGATGACAACGGTGAAACAGCAATGTTCGCACCTGCACCTGGATTCTACGGAAACAAAGGCCTCGGCGGAGACGAAATGAGAATCGCTTACGTTCTTACTCCGGATAAGATGAGAAGAGCATGCGAAATCATCAAGCTCGGCGTTGCAGCCTACAATAACAGATAATTATAACTATATAATTTAAACAAGGTTGGTAGGGGGAATTACAATTATTCCCCCTACGATTTTTTAAGCATTTTTGCTTATTTTTTAGGAATAATTAGATGGCGGAATACAAGTTATCACCAATGATGCAACAATATAAAAAAATCAAGGATGAATATCAGGATTCTATCCTGATGTACAGACTTGGTGATTTTTATGAGATGTTTTTTGATGATGCTCTGACCGCTTCCGCCGCACTTGACCTGACACTTACGGGACGCAATTGCGGACTTGAAGAGAGAGCACCGATGTGCGGAGTTCCTCATCATAGCGTTGATTCCTATATTGTCAGACTTGTAAAACAAGGGTTCAAAGTTGCCATTTGCGAACAAGTTGAAGATCCCGCTGAAGCCAAAGGCATTGTTAAAAGAGAAATAACGAGGTTCTATACACCCGGCACTTTAGATATTCCCGATCCTGATTCCGCCGGAGAGAACGTATACATAGGTCCGT
>CADAJM010000032.1 GCA_902788245.1 uncultured Eubacteriales bacterium
CTAAAAACCTCGATGAGTGCGAGTACCTCGTGGTCAATGCCGCGGAGTGCGAGCCATTCATCACAACAGACAACAGAGAAATGGTTGAGAACGGACAGGACGTTCTCGATGGCATGAAGCTCATCATGCAGTACCTGAATCTTAAAAAAGGATTTATCGGAATCGAGACCAACAAACCTGACGCAATCGCCAACCTCAAGAGACTTATCGAGCAAAACGAGATAAGCGACATCGAAATCGTACCGCTGCCATCAAGCTACCCAAAGGGAGCTGAGCGTGTACTGATATATGAGGTCACAGGTAAGACGATGGATGCGGGAGTTCTCCCTGCGCAGCTCGGAGTAATACTCGATAACGTTTCCACCGTAGGCGTAATGGCCGAGTTCTTCAAGACCGGCATGCCTATCGTAAGGAGAAGAGTAACCGTAGACGGTGACGCAGTTGCCAAACCACAGAACGTCTACATTCCGATCGGAACGAGAATCGCGGACGTAATCGAGTTCTGCGGCGGCTACAAGAAAGAGCCTCGCAAGATCATCATGGGCGGACCTATGATGGGACGCGCCACAAAGTCCGACGAATCGCCGACTATGAAAAACACCTCATCCATACTCTGCTTCGGCCAGGAGATGGCAGAGGTAAAAGAAGAGACGGCCTGTCTTAACTGCCAGCGCTGTCATACAGCTTGTCCGTTCGGTCTGATGCCGAGCATCTTTGCGGATGCCTACGAGCAAAAAGACGTGGACAAACTCAATAGGTTTAACGTAATGCAGTGCATGGAGTGCGGAAGCTGCTCCTACACTTGCCCTGCAAGACGTCCGCTCAGCTTGACCAACAAGCTTGCTAAGATGATGGTAAAGGAGGCATCGAGTTAATATGGCTAATAAGTTTCATGATAATTTGATAGTATCCTCCTCGCCGCACATCGTCACTGAGTCGGATACCACAAGACTTATGGGGACAGTGATTCTCGCACTCGTTCCTTCATGGGTTGCCAGCATATACATATTCGGAGCCAGGGCCCTTGTCCTCTCCATCATATGCGTGGTAGCCAGCGTACTCTTTGAGTATGTATACAACGTAATCACACATAAAAAGCAAACGGTGAGAGACCTCTCCGCTGCGCTGACGGGACTTTTGATCGCATTCAATGTGCCGTCGAACTTCCCGATCTGGCAGGCCCTTCTCGGATGCCTCTTTGCCATAGTGGTAGTAAAGCAGCTCTTCGGAGGCCTCGGCAGGAACTTCTCAAACCCGGCTATCACAGCCAGAATCTTCCTGTTCATCTCCTTCGCATCCAATATGTCGACATGGCCTGTAACAAGGCTCGACGGAGCTGATGCAGTAACGGGAGCTACACCGCTCGCACTTTATGCGGAAGGAAGCAAGGATCAGATTCCTGATCTCCTCCGCATGTTCCTCGGTTTCCACGGCGGATCCACCGGAGAAGTCTGCGCGCTCGCCCTTCTCATCGGCGGCATCTACCTGATCATCCGCAAGGTAATCAGCCCGATTATCCCTTGCGCATTCATCGGAACCGTATTCGTATTCGGATTCATCGCGACAGGAAGCCTGCACTGGGCACTCTTCCACGTGCTGGCCGGCGGCGTGATGCTCGGAGCTTTCTTCATGGCTACCGACTACGTCACATCGCCTAAACTGCCGCTCGGACAGCTGCTGTTCGGAATCGGCTGCGGACTCATCACCATGGCCATAAGGCTCTTCGGATCGTATCCTGAAGGCGTGTCCTTCTCCATACTCCTGATGAACCTCTGCACGCCGCTTCTCAACAACCTGTCCTACAAGTTCTATCTGAAGGGAGGTGCCGAGAATGGAAAATAAGAACAGTGCATTCAAAGAGTTCATATCGCCAATCTTGGTGCTCGTGCTCATCTGCTTTGCGGTAACATTCCTGCTTGCCTTCATGTACGGAATCACCAAACCGATCATCGACAGAAACACAGCAGCAGCCGCAAGCGAAGCCAGATCCGCACTCCTCGCAGATGCAGAGGGTAAATTCTCTGATGCAGGTGCAGAACTTGTAACATACGAAGAGAAGAAAGTTTATGCCACTGAGTGCTACACCGCAGACAACGGCTCCGGCATGGTTGTCACGGTTCAGTCAAACTCATACGGCGGTATGCTTACTGTCATGGTCGGCATCAACAAAGACGGTGAGATAACCGGCGTTCAGGTCACAGACCATGCGGACACACCGGGCGTGGGCACAAAGGCCCAGGATCCGGGACATCTGTCACAGTATGAAGGTAAAGCAGAACTCGGCAGCGACAACATCAAGGCCCACGCCGACGATATAGTCGAGGTTACGGGCGCATCCGTTTCATCGGGCGCTGTCCACAAAGCCGTTTACTGCGCACTTGAACAGTTCAAGCAGATGGGAGGTGTTAAGTAATGGAAAAGAAAAGCAGACTTGCCATTCTGACCAACGGAATTATTAAGGAAAATCCGGTACTGGTACTCCTGCTTGGAACATGTCCTTTCCTGGCTACATCATCCTCATTGATCAATGCCCTCGGAATGGGGTTTTCGGCCACAGCTGTACTGATCTGTTCCAACATAGTAATTTCGCTGCTTCGTAAGGTAATCCCTGACAAAGTCAGAATTCCTTGCTACATAGTAGTAATAGCCGGATTCGTAACTCTGGTTCAGTTCGTGCTCCAGGCATACGCACCGGCCATCAATAAATCGCTGGGAGTATTCATCCCGCTGATCGTAGTAAACTGCATCATCCTCGGTCGTGCCGAGGCATTTGCCAACAAGAACACCGTGCTCGACTCCATCTTTGACGGAATCGGCATGGGACTCGGATTCACGCTGGCTCTTGCAGCGATGGGCGCGATCAGAGAGTTCTTCGGAACGGGTTGCCTCCTCGGTTTCACAATTATTCCGAACTTCTCGATCGGATTCTTCAATCTCCCTCCGGGCGGATTCTTCGTCTACGGCGTGCTGATCGCAATCATGCAGGCAGCCACAAAGGGAAGGGCCCTCAAGGCCAAAGGTTTCAGCTGCGGACTTTGCCCGATGTACAATTCGTGCAACACCGCTGAGGCCAACGAAGAAATCGAAGCTGAGAAGCAAGCGGCTGCAGCAGTATAGAAAGGAGGACAGACATAAATGGTAAATTTAATCGTAATCTTTATGGCGATAGTCCTCGTAAATAACTTCGTACTGTCGCAGTTCCTGGGAATCTGTTCATTCCTCGGAGTTTCAAACAAAATGAGCTCATCGGTCGGCATGGGAGGCGCGGTAGTCTTCGTAATGGTAATCGCCGAGCTTGTAACATGGCCTGTAATGCAGGTGCTCAATAAATTCGACATCGCATATCTGCAGACCGTGGTATTCATACTAGTTATCGCAGCACTCGTACAGTTCGTAGAGATGTTCATGAAGAGGTATCTGCCTGCTCTCCAAAAAGCGCTCGGTATCTTCCTCCCGCTCATCACCACAAACTGCGCTATCCTCGGTGCTACGATCAACGCAATAAGTTATGGCTATTCATACATCGAATCCGTCGTGTATGCTTTCGGAGCAGGAGTCGGCTACATGGTAGCAATGGTCCTCTTCGCAGGCATCCGCGAGGAGAAGCTCGAAACGGCAGAGGGAATTCCGGCTCCTTTCCAGGGTGTCGGCATCATCCTCGTTGCAGCGTCCATCATGGCGCTCTCGTTCATGGGCTTCACCGGGATGTTCCAGTAGAAAGGAGGCTGAGTGATGAGTGGTATTATGACACCTGTACTGCTGGTTGCAGTAATAGGACTTATCTGTGCAGGCCTTCTGGTATTCGCATCCAAGGTATTCCATGTTGAAGTAGATGAAAGAATTACACAGGTAAGGGAAGTACTTCCGGGCGCCAACTGCGGCGGCTGCGGCTACGCCGGCTGCGACGACTATGCTGCCAATCTCGTGGCGGACGAAAGCATCCCTTGCACAAAGTGCTCGCCGGGCGGGGCAGGCACAGCGGCGCAGATTGCCGAGATACTCGGCAGAGCCGCCGGATCCGCAGAGCCGGAAGTAGCACAGGTAATGTGCAACGGCACCTGCGATGCTTCGAGAACGGTTCTCGAGTGGCAGGGCATGAGCTCATGCAAAGGAGCCAAAGGCTGGTTCTCATCTCCTAACGCCTGCATGTTCGGATGCCTGGGCCTCGGAGACTGCGTCGACGCATGCCAGTTCGATGCAATCGGCGTAGTAGACGGAGTGGCCAGAGTAAACAGAGAAAACTGCGTGGCATGCGGAGCCTGCGTAGGCGCTTGCCCACAGAAGATCATCAAGCTCGTACCGGTCAAGAGCCAGGTACACGTTCTGTGCTCATCCACAGACAAGGGCGCTGTGGCCAAGAAGAACTGCGACAACGCATGCATAGGCTGCACGAAGTGCACCACAGTCTGCAACTTCGGCGCTATCTCTATCGAGGACAACCTCGCAAGGATCGACGTCTCCAAGTGCAAGTCCTGCGGACTCTGCGCAGTTGTATGCCCTACAGGCGCTATCAACAGCTTCAAGAAACTGCCTCCAAAGGCAGCCGCAGAAAAAGCAGCAACAGCCAAAAAAGCCGCTGCCGCTAAAGCCAAAGAAGCAGCCCCTGCAGAAGCATAAAACGCTGCGTTACACGATAAAATGTAGAAACAATTATCGGAACGTACAGCTTAACTGCAACTAAATTATCGAATCGTTACCCCTATTCCAAATACTAGGAAAGGGGGTAATTTTTTGAAGCCGATAGTGTCCGGTACCTCCAAATAGAAAAGAATGAGTTTGCGGGGGTACTCACGCAGAGCGGAATGAGAGCCCGGTACCCCCGTTCCCTTATTATTCATAAGTTAGGGGTACTGAAATCTTGATAGTGCTTCTTTCTAGTTGTGGAGTTATGGATAAGCGGCACGGAGCCATGCAAAAGTCCATGGACAGATGTATAAACTGACTCGTATCTTTTAAGAATCTGTCCACAGACTTTTACACAGCTCCGTTCACTATATGAGATTGCTAAAAAAAGGCCACTTATCCACAGCCTCCACAACTTCTGCTACTGCTCAACAAATACTATTGTAGTCAAAAATGATAATCAAGAATTATGGTTAGGTCGTATATGTCTATCTACTATACTCCTTATGGGAGAGTCATCGAATCCGCCATTTGGCAGATCGAAGGTGAAGAAGACATCGCGTTCAGGGATGTAATTATTTGACCAATACTTATACACTGATTCATTGAACTTATTTCTGTAATTATTGCTGTCCATTTTTCCCTGATGTTCTATATAGATCACAGATTTGCAATCTATCTCGGAAAGAATTGTAAAGTCAGGTAATAGTAGGGAATCTTTAAATCCTTTTCTTATCACAAGAGGCAGTTCGTAGACAAAAACCACTCCAAGGTAGAGGAGATAATTGTAGATTAGCGCTTCTCCTTTTGAACGTACATATTGTCCATCTTGAGTTCTGTGTATGAGTTCTTCCGGTCTGAATGGAGGAAATGTGGCTTTGTATTCTTCCATATTATCTTTCCACTTGGAAGCGAGATCAGATTCAGATATGTGATTAATGGGGGCGGCAATTCTATAGACCTTTGATAGCTTATTATTAATCGCTTCAAAATCAACATCACCGCTTTTGTTGAGGAACGTTTCAATCAGTTTGATTTCTTTTTTAAGAGACGAAGTTGAAAGCTTTAGAAAATGAGCTTTTTTGATTTTGCACACTTCTTCACTGTTTATTGTGCCCAGATAACTGTACTTGCTTTTATTAGGATTAAATACATAGAAGTAGGAGTAGCCGTTGCTACGATAGCGGGCTTTCAAATGTCGCGTTGAGAACTCCTCCAATTGCTGAAACTGCTTGCTTTGCTTTTCATATTGATTCCTTAATTCTTCAAGATGAGAAGACAAGTCATAACGAAGTTTTTTATTCATATCAATTTCTCGCCTTATAAGAGTAGCAGCGCCTGTGGAGCTTGTGGATAAGTGGCAATTTAGTGCCGGAACAAAAAGAATGATAGAAGCGGGGTTGTGGAAAAGTGGGTGGAGAGATTTCTCCATGCACTTTTCCATGACTCAGCGGCACTTATCCATAAATCCACAGGCAAATGTTATAGTTTGTGCTTCTTTCTGATATCTGAGAGGGCTTCTTTTGCATCCCTGAACTTTCCGTCTCTAAACTGTTCTTCTGAGATAGCTAGTTCACGATATACCTCTAACATGCTCAACTTTTCCTCATATGTGTCAATGCTCATAACCACCATATCGCTATATCCGTTCTTAGTGATGAAAATAGGCTCGTTAGTTTGCTTGCACATTTCAGAAATTCGACTGGTGTTTTTCAAGTCTCTAATTGGAATAATTTGTGGTACCATTTTTCACCTCCGTGGACATAATGTACCATAATTATACCACAATCGAGTTGATATGCAGATGTATAAATTCGTGTTGCATTGCAGTATCGCATGAATAACTGAAACCAGTCAATTTTCAAAAAAGAACGCAAGCGCTGCAGTGATTGCAACGCTTGCGAGCATTAATCGAACAAGCAAAGTGCATTTTATGTCGATTTTCATTTAAGAAATGTTGAAATTAGGGATGCGTAAAATACGTGAATCTACTCTGCGAAGAGGTCGATGAACTCGAAGGTTCTGCAGTCGACCATGCCGCGGTTGGTGAGCCTGATCTCAGGCAGGCAGGCCAGAGCCATCAGAGCCATGGTCATGTACGGTGAGTTTATGACGCAGCCCATTTCTTTCCATGCCGCATCGAGTGCTTCTGTCATGTCCGCAACTTCCTTGGCGGATTTGTCGCTCATGATGCCGGCGATAGGAAGCGGCATCAGTGAGAGGACTTTGCCGTCTGCAACAGCACACATTCCTCCGCCGCATTCTATGAGAGTGCGGGCAGCGAGCGCCATATCCTCGTCGTTTGTTCCTGCGACCAAGAGGTTGTGAGCGTCGTGAGCTACGGTCTGAGCCATGGCGCCTTTCTTGAATCCGAATCCCTTTACGAAACCGAGTCCTTTGGTGCCAGTCGCATGATGCCTCTCAAACACAGCGAGCTTCATTACATCCTCCGAAGGCTTGGCCTCAACGCATCCGTCAACAACAGGAAGGTCTATAAGCCTCTCGTAGTTTCCGACGTGGTTCGGGATTATCTCCATCACGCGAGTCTTGACCGAAGATGCTCCGGACGGAGATGCAATCTTGAAACTGTCCGCCGTGACATCCTCTCCGACATGCATGGTGTTGTAGCAAGCCTCAGGGAATTTGGACGGAGTCATCTCGGCGATGAACTCGCCATTCTCTGCTACGAGCTCGCCGTCGATGATCGTCTTCGTAATCTGAATGTTCGAAAGGTCTTCGAAGAAAACGATGTCCGCACACTTGTTAGGTGCAATGCTTCCCATCTCGTGATCCATGCGGAAGCATGTAGCAGGGTTGATGGTCACGTACTGAATGGCCTTGATAGGGTCGAGGCCTTCTTTGATTGCGAGTCTTACTATCTCATCCAGATGCCCGTCGTTCAGAACTGTATCTGCGTGGCTGTCGTCAGAGACAAGGCAGGCAAACCTGTCATCTATGTTGTTGTCTAAAATAGCGTGGATTATGGTCGGCATGTCGTGCCATGCGCTGCCGTAGCGAAGAAGTGCGTACATGCCACGGCGCATTTTTTCGAGCACGTCCTCTGCGCGAGTCGACTCGTGGCAGCAGCGAACTCCCGACGCGATATATGCATTAAGTCCCGGGCCCGTCTCAGGAATCGAGTAGTGGCCGGTTATGACCTGATCGGCTTTGAGAGTCTCGGCGAGCTCTCCGTGAATGTTTGGCTCCGCGCCTACCACATTCGGAAAACTCATCATCTCTCCGAGGCCCATGATGCCGTCCCATGTCATCATATCTCGGACTTCATTAGGACCGATCTCGCAGCCTGAGTCCTCAAATCCGGCAACTGCAGGTATGCAGGATGGGACGTTTGCCATGGCTTTGAGAGGGGAGCCTTTTGCATCCTCAATCATGGCTTTAACACCGTCCGGACCACACACGTTGCAGATTTCGTGAGGGTCCATGAAAATGCCGGTCGTGCCGTGCGGCACTACGGCTCTTGCGTACTCGCGAACAGTCAGCATGGCGGACTCGACATGGATGTGTGCATCCATAAAGCCCGGCGCGATGTACTGTCCGGCAGCGTCGATTACTTTCGTGCCGTCTCCGATGCAATGCGATGCGTCGCCGACAAGGGCAATTCTTCCCTCGGCTACAGCCACATCGATGCCTTCCTGAATCTCGGCCGTGCAGACATTTACGAGCTTAGCGTTCTTGATAACAAGCTCGGCAGGCTGAGCGCCTGTTGCGACGCGTGCCAGTGTCTGCGTTACTTCATACAGCGGTTTTTTGCAGAATTTGTTAAGCATAAATATTACCTCTCGTTACAGTAAAAACATACTTACATTTCTTATTATACACATAAGGGCGGCTGCGACGATACAACAAAATGAGTAAAAGAAAAATCGCCTTATTGGCGATTTCTGGATGCTTTAATGGCCTTGTCCATCTTGCGCTCTGCGTCGCGCTTGGCATCGGCCTCTCTCTTATCGTATAGTTTCTTACCGCGGCAGAGCCCGAGCTCGAGCTTGCAGCGACCGTTCTCGTCGAGATAGACCGAGAGCGGTATGAGGGTGAGACCCTGCTGAGTCTTTAAAGTGCCGTAGAGCTTGTTGATCTCTTTTTTATGCATCAGCAGAGTGCGAACTCGGAGTGGATCCACATTGAAGCGGTTGCCCTGCTCGTACGGCGCGATGTGCATGCCGGTTATGATGAGCTCGCCCTTGTTCGTAATCTTGGCGTAACTCTCCTTGATGCTCACGCCGCCTTTTCTGATGGACTTGATCTCGGTTCCGGTCAGAACTATGCCCACCTCAAAACGTTCCTCGATGTGGAAATCGTGGAACGCTTTTTTATTATTCGCAACTACTTTTCTGGATCTTTTACCCATTAAAACCTCTGGATCTTGTTGAACGGGAAGAGCCTGACTATGACCTTTCCTTTGATGAGGTCGGATGTGACCACACCGACGTCATCACATCTTGAGTCAGTGCTTCCCGCGCGGTTGTCGCCCATGCAGAAATACGAATCCTCCGGAACTGTATAGGCTTCTCCTTCTGCCGGCGTGTCGATAATAGGAGTATAACCATCCTTGAGGTAGTCCTCGTGGTAGGCCTCTCCGTTAATGTACAGTTGATCGTCTTTAATCTCCAGTATGTCTCCCGGAAGTCCGATGACGCGTTTGATTAGGAGCTTATCTCCATCTCCTTCGTCATTCGGCAAATCGCTTTGGAATATTACGATATCTCCGCGCTCCGGACCGTGTTTTTTGTATGCCTGGCGAGCCATGATCATGTAGTCGTTTTCGTGGAGAGTGTCCTCCATAGAAGACTGCTTGACTATGGTCGGTCTGATGAAATAGAGCAGAGCGCCTGCAAGCACTACCGCGATAAGGATGTCTATTATCAGGCTCTTGATAATACTGCCTGCAGTCTCACCCTGAGGTTCGGGAGCTGCATGCCTAGGCTCTGTTGCAGAAACCACCGGGCGTGGCTGTGGTGAATCATTAGTAAATTGTTTGTTGTCTTTCTTATCCAATTTGAATAATCCTTCTTTCTGAAATATATCTTTACTACTGCCTACCGGCATTCAGTATATTCTCGAATTTTGGCGAAAGGGGCGCCTCGAACACCTCTCCGTTGAGGTAGGCGAGAACTCCTTCAAGAGATCTCATCTCAAGTCTTGCTGCGTGCAGAAGCTGAGTGCTGAGAGAAAAATTGTCACGCATATATGAGCTGAGAAGTTTAGCATCTCTTCCTGCACCTTCGGCATATTTGCTGTCCCCGATTATCGGGTGGCCTATGCTTGCAAGGTGAGCCCTTATCTGATGCGTCCTGCCTGTCACGAGTTTGATCTCGGTGAGAGTTGCGGCAAGACCGGAGCCATAGCTCAAAGTCTCGAGCGGATTTACTATGGTGAGAACCTCTCTTCCGCTCTCATCATCTGAAATCCTGACTTTGTTTGCGGCCTCATCTTTTGAGAGGCTGCCGCCGAGTTCCATGCGCTTATCAATAATACCACAAGCGATGGTCAGATAGTACTTGTCTATTCCGTCTTCTCTCATCGCTCTGTTGAGCTCTCTGAGAGATTCAGAGTTTTTACCGAAGAGTATGATGCCCGAAGTGTTGCGATCGAGCCTGCCCGACGGAGCCGGGGCAAATACTTTCTCTGCCCTCGGGTTGTATTCTCCCTTGGCTATGAGGTAGTCCTTTACCTGGTTGGCCAGATGGTCTTTCTTGTTCTCCGAGTCGCCGTGGGTGAGAAGCCCGGCGGGCTTCGAGACCGCGAGCACATTCTCGTCTTCGAATATTATCGAAAAAGTGCGCTTTATGGCGCTTCGGTCTTCCGGCTTTCCGATGAGTTTTTCGAGCGTATCATCTGAAAGGTAGAGGGTGAGAACGTCATCTTCCTCCAGCATGTATGATTCGTTTTTCCTCTTACCGTTTACCTTGACGTCCTTTCGGATGAACTTGTATATCTCTCCGAGAGAAGCCTCTTTGAGGTATTTTCTCAGGAAGCGGTCGAGCCGCCTGCCTGCATCATTTGCCGTGATTGTAATCTCTCTCATATAGCTCTCCCGGACGCCTTCATAAATCCATAACATTCTAACACAGAGACCCCTTGCTCTCAATACGAACAGATTGCAAATACAATACATTAAAGGTAAAATTAATAGCGCAATTATCGTCATTCTGAGGGAGCAATGCGACCGAAGAATCTTAAAAAAAGGAGAGGGAGATGCTTAATACTTACAATCTCACCATGCTGACGGATTTCTATGAAATTACGATGGCCAACGGATATTTCAACTCGGACATCAGAGATTCGGAGGCATGCTTCGATGTTTTCTTCAGGCGCGTGCCTGACGGAGGAGGATTTGCCATCATGGCAGGACTCGAGCAGATCATCAGGTATATGGATAATCTCAAATTCACGGACGAGGACATCGATTATCTCAGGACCAAGAACTGCTTTACGGAGGACTTCCTGGAATACCTCAAAGACTTCAACTTCAGCTGCGATGTCTGGTCGATTCCCGAAGGCTACCCAATATTCCCTCACGAGCCTGTAATGACCGTAAAGGGACCTATCATCGAGGCTCAGTTTGTCGAAACATTCATTCTCATGCAGTTCAACCACCAGAGTTTGGTTGCTACCAAATCCAGTCGCATAGTAAGAGCTGCTCAGGGCAGACCCGTAATGGAGTTCGGAACAAGAAGAGCTCACGGAGCGGACGCTGCCGTCTACGGAGCCAGAGCATCGTTCATCGCAGGGTGCGTGGGAACGGCTTGCACGATTGCAGACAGAAATCACAGAGTTCCGGCTCTCGGCACCATGGCGCACAGCTGGGTTCAGAGCTTTGAGACGGAGTACGAGGCATTCAAAAAATATACGGAGCTCTATCCGCAAAATGCGACTCTCCTGATCGATACATACAACGTACTGAAGTCCGGACTTCCGAATGCCATCAAAGTATTCAAGGAATTAAAACCTAAAAAGATGGGCATACGTATAGACTCCGGAGACATCACCTATCTCACAAGAGAGTGCCGCAAGGTGCTGGACGAGGCAGGACTTCAGGATTGTAAGATAGTAATCAGCAACTCGCTGGACGAATATATAGTAAGGGATGTAATCCTCGAGGGAGCGCAGATAGATTCCTTCGGAGTAGGAGAGAGGCTTATCACGGCAAGGTCCGAGCCTGTATTCGGCGGAGTATATAAACTCTCCGGAATCGGCAAAGGCGGCAAACTCGAACCGAGGATGAAGATCTCCGAGAACGTAGAGAAGATCACCAACCCGGGATTCAAGAAAGTCGTGAGATTCTATGCCAAGGACAGCGGAAAAGCCCTCGCGGATGTAATCATGCTCAGAGACGAGCCGCTGCCTGACGGCAAACCATACGAGATATTCGATCCGAACGCAGTTTGGAAACGCAAGGTCCTCGAGAACTACGAGGTCAAAGAACTCATGGTTCCTATCTTCGAGAAGGGCAAACTCGTATACGATATACCTGAGATTGAGGACATCAAGGCGACATGCAAAGAGCAGATAGACACGCTCTGGGGAGAAGTATTGAGATTTGAAAATCCGCAGACATACTATGTGGACCTCTCCAAACCACTCTGGAATCTCAAACACGATCTGCTCCACAAATACGGTTCGGATAATCTGTAATGCTCGTGGAAAAACGGAAATCTTTGGCCTGAATTTTCAAGAAAAACGGAAATTTGGGCCGATTTTTTTATGGAAAAACGGAAACGATTCTTGAAAAAGCTTGGAATTTCAATTAAAATATGGATATACGGTTGCCTGAAGGGAGTCAGAAATGCTTTATCGAAAGATATACGAAAGAATTGAGAAATTCTATTATGAAGAGAATAATGGAAATGCCCTGATGATAACTGGGGCCAGACAAGTTGGAAAGTCTTTTATCATTGATAGATTCGGCGAGAGCCATTTTGAGTCTTTCATTAAAATTGATTTTATAGACACCCCGGCCCATGTTTCTTTATTCAATGGAGTCAAGAGTTCGGAAGATGTTCTCATCAGGCTCTCCGCAGAGTTTGGAGATAAAATGATACCCGGTAAAACTCTTATCTTTTTCGATGAGGTGCAGGAATGTCCTGAGCTGATAACTCAAATCAAATATCTCATTCAAGAAGGAAGTTACCGCTACATACTAAGTGGCTCTCTGCTGGGAACTATAATGAGAGATATTCGCTCGATTCCGGTTGGGTATTTATCAATAGTTCAAATGTATCCTATGGATTTCGAAGAATTTGCAATTGCAAATGGTGTTGCCGAATCTGTGATAGCTTCATTGAAAGAGTCTTATTTATCGCTTAAACCTGTGGATGAATACATACATGAACGGATGATGGATCTCTTCAAACTGTATCTCATTGTGGGAGGAATGCCTGCAGCAGTGAGCAGCTATCTCGATACAAAGAATCTTAACTCAGTGGCGAACACACAACTGGGCATATTGAATTTATACCGAGCTGATATTGCCAAATATGATAAGGAAAACAAACTGTATCTGCAGGAAATCTTCGACTTGATACCTAGCGAACTGAACGCAAAAAATAAGAGATTTATCCTGAAGAATCTAAACCAATATACAAAGTTTTCGAAATATGAAAACAGTTTTATATGGTTGAGGGATGCAGGAGTGGCACTTCCGACATATGTAGCTGATGAACCTCTTGCGCCTCTTACATTCTCCAAGTCGAGCAATTTGTTTAAACTTTTTATGAATGACGTCGGCTTGCTTGCGGCAATGTACGGAAACGGAATTCAGATCAAATTGCTTAAAGGGGAAGCCGAAATCAACTTCGGCGCGGTGTATGAAAACGCAGTGGCACAGGAATTGGCTGCACACGGATATCCACTATATTTCTATAACAATAAGAAGCGTGGTGAAGTAGACTTTCTGGTGGAAGACGGAGACATTGTCACTCCTGTAGAAGTGAAATCAGGCAAGGAGTATTACAGACATGCAGCACTCGACAATCTTATGAATGTTAAAGACTACGGCCTGATTAAAGGATATGTTTTGTGCAACAGTAATATCGAGGTGGATAACAAAGTCATAAGCATGCCGGTATACATGCTTATGTTCATTCAGAAAGAAGAATTACCGAAAGATGCAATCTTTGAACTGGATATGAGCGCTTTGATGGAGTGATGATGTGTAGTAGCATCATCATACGGCTCGGATAATCTATAGGAGGGATAGAAAAGGCATGGCTGCAAAGACTATGGAAGACATTGCGGAGATGTTCCGCAGACTGAAATTCAGGAAGAAGCTCTTTGGAGGAGTAGAAGAGCAAGACGTATGGAAGAAGCTTGACGATATCCAAAAGGCATATCGCAGCGCATATGAAGCACAGGCCGTGCGTTATGAAACAATTTTGTCGGAGCATGGAATAAAGCTTCGTGATTCAGATAGAGTATAGCGAGGGGAATGAAGATATAATGCGTGCAGATAAAAGCGGGCAAAATCCCACACCAGAGGCAGTAATACTTAGAAGACGACGTGCTCTTCGAGACAGGGCACTCATGAGTTCAGCACTGCAGAAACTTGCAGTTCTTGTAGCCGTAGTAATAATTGTTTTCGGAATAATATTCGGCCTTACACCGATGAAGGGAGGCGATATGGAGCCCAAACTCTCCGCAGGCGATCTCCTGATATATTATCGCATCGGAAAAGAATATACCAGGAACGATGTTGTCCTAATGAAGAGGGATGGGAAACAGTACGTCGGAAGACTTGTCGGTATGCCCGGTGAAAGTGTAATAATCAAGAGTGACGGATATATTACAGTAAACGACCGAGGCTTGTACGAAGAGGGCATTTTTTATAAGACCAAGCCATATGTTGATATACAATATCCCGTACTGCTTGAAGACGACGAATATTTCATACTCGCGGATAAGAGAGATACTGCGAAGGACAGCAGATACTTCGGGCCGGTAAAGAAAAAAGAGATAAAAGGCAAGGTTCTGACTACTGTTAAAAGGATAAGTTTGTAATCATGAATTCTGTTTATACAGACTCTGAAAAGAGGCTGTTTTATTGTCCGTGAAACTGTTAGTGATATATAATAAATTGCTATATTGTGTTTTTTCATTGATATAAAAAGGAGGCATCAAAATGAAAAACAAAAGATTAAGAGGAGGGGGACTTTGAACTGCTACCCGTCAAGAGGACAGTGAAAAATCATAAGTTTTTTGCAACCAGTAACACCATTGTTGCTGGTTGTTTTTTTGGCGCTGGTCTGCCCCG
>CADAJM010000033.1 GCA_902788245.1 uncultured Eubacteriales bacterium
CCCTCGTGGATTACTATGCCGTCACGTACGAGCCTGATCTGTGCGTTTCTCTTGACTTCACCCTCTGTAACGTAGCATCCCGCAACGATGCCGAGGTTCGGTACTTTGAACGTATCCCTGACTTCGGCTTTTCCGAGTACTTCTTCCTTATACTCAGGATCGAGCATACCTTTCATGGCGGCTTCTACCTCGTCGATGATGTCGTAGATTACCCTGTAGAGTCTGATCTCGACATCGGCGGCTGCTGCCTGGTTGGTAACTGCAGTAGTAGGTCTTACATTGAAACCTATGATGATGGCATTTGAAGTCTCTGCCAGCATTACGTCGGATTCGTTGATGGTACCTACGCCGGAGTGAACTACGTTTATCTTAACCTCAGGTGTTTCGAGTTTCTCAAGGGACTGGATGATAGCGCCCACTGAACCCTGTACATCTGCTTTGACGATGAGATTGAGTTCCTTGGCCTCGCCCTCCTGAATCTGGCTGAAGAGTTTGTCGAGAGTCATGCTGGCGTTGCGCGCCATAACCTCTTCTCTCATCTTGTCCTTACGATTCTGGGCAATCTCTCTTGCTGTCTTATCATCCCTTACTGCATTGAAGATGTCTCCTGCAGCAGGTACGTCTCCCAGTCCGAGAATCTCAACGGCTGTAGCAGGACCTGCCTTGCGGATGGTCTTGCCTTTATCATCGGTCATAACTCTGATCTTACCGGATGAAGTTCCGGCCACCACGCTCTGACCTGTCTTAAGTGTTCCGTTGGATACGAGGAGCGTGGCGACAGGGCCTTTGGCCTTGTCGAGCCTGGCCTCAATGACTGTACCGCTGGCCAGGCGGTCCGGATTCGCTTTGAGTTCGAGTACATCTGCCTGGAGGAGAATCATCTCGAGAAGATCGGTAATTCCCTCTCCTTTCTTTGCAGATACAGGAACGGCGATTACTTCTCCGCCCCATTCCTCGACGAGCACTCCGTTGTCCATGAGTTCCTGCTTAACTCTGTCAGGGTTTGATCCCGGTTTATCCATCTTGTTGATGGCTACGATGATAGGAACTCCTGCGGCTTTGGCGTGGCTTATGGACTCAATTGTCTGAGGCATTACACCGTCGTCGGCAGCAACTACGAGTACTGCTATATCCGTAACCTGCGCACCTCTCGCACGCATGGTTGTAAACGCTTCGTGTCCCGGAGTATCCAGGAATACGATTTTCTTTCCGTTGATTTCTACTTCTGATGCACCGATGTGCTGGGTGATTCCGCCGGACTCACCTGCAGTTACATTAGTATTTCTGATTGCATCGAGAAGTGATGTCTTACCGTGGTCTACGTGTCCCATAACCGTGATAATCGGAGGTCTCGGCTGAAGTTCGTTCTCACTGTCTTCTCTTGTGTCGATACCTTCCTCTACGATTTCAGGTTCTTCCTCTGTGACGACTATCTGAAGTCCGAGATCCACTGCAAGCATCTCTACCATGTCCTTATCAAGGGTTTGGTTGACAGTAGCCATGATGCCCATCTGCATCAGGGACATAATAATTTTGCTGACGCTGATCTCAGCCTGCTCGGAAAGTCCTGCTACCGTAATAGGTACGGTAACTGCAATTGTGCCTTCAGGCAGGAGTTCTTCAGGTTCAGGTTCTTCGACAACCTTGGTCTTATATTTCTTCTTGTGACGCTCCTGTTTTTCAAGAGCCCTTTCGTCATAGATATCGTTTCCTTGATTTCTGCGACGTCCGCCCGGGCCATCTTCTCTTCTGTCGTTTCTGGACATTCTGTCCTTGTTATCGAAGAATTTCTTGCTCTTGCCCTTTGACGGTCTTCCGCCGCCGCTCTGACTCTGATCGGATCCGCCCTGAGCTTTTCTCTGAGCTCCGGACTTGTCATCATCAGTCTTATCAGTCTTTTCCTGCTTTTTCTTTCTGGATGTCTTTGCTGCTTCCGCGCTCGATGCGAGTTTTTCCTTTTGGCGTTTCCTTTGCTCTTCGGCCTTTTTCTTTTCGGTCTCGGCATCGGAGATTTTCTTGAAACGCATAGGTTTTCCCGGAGCATTTACATAATCCTCCGCAGCTTCGGTAGTTTCTTTTTCTTCAGGAAGCTCAGGAATCTCGGCAGGCTCTTCTTTCTCTGCTTTTTTAGCTTTTGTTGTCTTTTCTTTCTTCTCTGCCTTGTCTTCTTTTTCCTCTTTTGCAGCCTTGGTTTTCTTTGCAGTCTTCTTTTCTTCAGGCGCATCGGAAACTTCCGGGGTTTTATCCTCGGCTTTTACTTCTTTATCCTCTGCAGGTGCTGCCTCCTCAGGTTTTGTATCTTCATCCTTAGGAACAACCGCCTTTTTAGGAATTACGGGTTTGCCAACCGGTGCCTTGGCCACAGGCGTGGCTTTAGGTACGACAGGAACAGCCTTGATCTTAGGCTTAGCGCCGTTTCCGGAGTCATCTCCCTGGTTTCCTTTCATAAGATTGATGGTACTCTTAAGCCTGTCGGCATCCACATCTTCTATGCTGGATCTGGCACCTCCGACCTCGATACCCATCTTGACTGCATACTCTTTGAGTTCCTGCAATGTTATGTCAAGTTCTTTGGTAAGTTCGCTAACTTTTATTGACATTCATTTCCTCCCTTGGTGTCAAGAGCTATTTTAATAGCTTTTTCTATGCTATCTGCGTCCACATTCCTCCTGCAGGCGCGATTAAATGCTTTGCGCTTTACAGCGCTGTCTATACATTTTTCATCCGGGCAAAGGTAGAATCCTCTGCCTTCGTTTTTACCTTCTGTATCCGCTGCGATTTCGTCTCCTTTGAGTGTGAAGCGCATCAGTTCATCCTGTGGCTTCGACTCTCTGCACGAGATACATCTACGCATCGGCTTCGTCGTCTGATTTCTCCTCAACTTCAGTTTCCTCTACTGCAGTTTCTTCAACAGTTTCTTCAACAGTTTCTTCAGGCTCTTCTGTTTCAGCTGCCTCTTCGTTTACTTCAGGTTCCTCATATTCAACATCGTCAGCATCTTCATATTCATCGAAATCAAATCCCATTTCTTTGAGTTGATCGTTGCTCTTTATGTCGATCTTCCATCCGCTGACTCTGGCTGCGAGTCTTACATTCTGTCCTTCGCGACCGATGGCAAGTGAGAGTTGCTGCTCAGGTACAACTGCCGTAGCTGACTTCTCATCCTCGTTTATATATACGCCTTCTACGATGGCAGGCTTGAGAACGTTACTGATAAGAACAGCCGGATCCTCATCCCATACGATGATATCTATCTTTTCGCCGAAAAGTTCATCCGTGATGTTCTGAACTCTGGCTCCTCTGTTACCTACGCAGGCTCCTACAGGATCAACGTTAGGGTCGTTAGAGTATACGGCGATTTTAGTGCGAGATCCCGCCTCTCTGGCAGTTCCTTTAATCTCAACAGTTCCGTCGGCGATTTCAGGAATCTCGAGTTCGAAAAGACCCCTTACGAGTCCCGGATGGGATCTTGAAAGGAGAACCTGCGGTCCCTTGCTCTCTTTCTTTACATCCATGACGTAAACTTTGATTCTCTCGCCCGGTTTAAAGTTCTCTGTCTTAACCTGTTCGGATGCGGGTACTCTTCCCTCAGTTCTTCCGAGAGAAATGAGCATTGTGCCGTTGTTAATTCTCTCGACCTTACCTGTGACGATCTGACCTTTCTTTTCAACGAATTCGTTGTATGAATTGGTTCTCTCAGCCTCTCTGTTCTTCTGTACAAATACCTGTTTTGCACCCTGGGCTGCGATTCTGTTGAAGTCCTTCGGATCGATTTCATACTCAACGACATCGCCGAGTTCATATCCGTCATAAATAGACTTGGCGTCCTCGAGAGAAATCTGAGTGAGATCATCCTCGACTTCTTCAACTACTTCCATTCCCATATATACAGTTACATCGCCGTTTTCCATATCTACGTCAACTCTGACGTTGGAAGCTCCGTAATTCTTCTTGTATGCATTCTCGATAGAGTCTTTGATAGCTCCGATGATCTCTTCTTCGGATAGGTTTTTTTCTTTCTTGAGATCTTCAAATGCTTCCAAAAATTCGCTGTTCATCCTGTCCTCCTATTTGAAAACTACTGCCAAATTTATCTTAGATATCTTTTCTGCCGGTATTGCGACTTCACCATCATCGTTTTTAATGCTTATAACGTTGTCGTCTTTACCGAGCAATGTACCTTCAAGGTTCTTGCTGCCGTTAATCTGCTCGTATGTTTTGATCTCGACCTGTCTTCCGGCAAATCTTATAAAATCTGTGTCTTTGATGAGTTCTCTGTCGAGCCCGGGAGAACTCACTTCGAGGTTGTAGCTGCGGTCAATGATATCAGTCTCATCGAGTTTGTCACTCAGATATCTGTTCAATGCTTCGCATTCTTCGATGCTGACATATTCCGAAATAGCGTCTGCGGGCTTATCCGGATACACTCTCAGCACCCACTCCGGTCCTTCCTTCTTATATTCCACCTTGTAGAGCTCCAAATTATGCTCTTTGAGGTAGTCATTAAGAAGCGCCGTAACCTCGCCGATTATGTCTTTCTTGGCCATATAGCCTCCGTATATTTCCTATACATAAGTGAAAGAGTGGGCCACCCCACTCTTTCGAAATAACTTATCGTGCATATATATACCATTTAATAGTTCAAATTGCAAGCCTTTTGTTAATTTTCGGCATCTTCTGCTTCATCTCCATCGTCGTCTTTCTCATCCTTTTCACCCTCTGTCTTCGTCAAAGCAGTCTTGTCGTTCTTGTCTTTAGGCTCCGTGCCTTTGACATAATACTCGTCTTTTACCTTTATGACATTTTCAGGTTTTTCTTTGTAAGTTCCGCCGTAGGCACCCTCAACCTGGCTGATTATCTTGCCCCACAGTAACGCTGCTGCGGATGATCCGTCGTTCATGCTTACGTTCTTATCCGTGCCGACCCAAAGCGCTGCGGAGTAAGTCGGTGTAAATCCGTCAAACCATATGTCGTAGTTATCGTTGGTTGTGCCGGTTTTGCCTCCTACGTCAACTCCGTTTATCTTGGCATTTTTGCCAAGGCCGTCTTTTACGACGGTTTTGAGTATATCTGTCATTATCCAGGCTACGCCTTCATCCATAACTCGAACTTCTTCCGGTTTACCCTCGAGTATGACTTCACCCTCGTTATTCTCGACCCTTGTATAGCATACAGGTGAATATCTGATACCTCCGTTCGGAAATGCCGCGTAGGCAAGCGACATATCCAGAGGAGTGACTCCTTCGGTCATAGCACCGAGAGCCAATGCCGCGAGGTTCATGTCATTGTATGCTTCGGTTTTATCAGTAACAAGTGTGGTGACACCGAATTTTTCGACCGTCTCAGCGGAATAATCTATTCCTATCTGTGTAAGCAACTTCACTGCGCATGTATTGATGGAAAGTTCAAGGGCCCTTCTGAATGTCTTTTTACCCGTAAATGATCTGCTCGCATTAAGCGGCCAGGTCTTACCGTTGACCTTAAGAGGCTCATCCGTAACATTCGATGCTGCGGTTATATAGTCTCCGTAGCCCTTTGCGCCCTGTTTGTCTATCTTCTTATCAATAAACGGGAATTTCTCGCCTTTTGCTGCATATTCAAGGCTCTTTTGGAGCGCCGGAGCATATACGGATACAGGTTTGATGGACGATCCCGGCTGTCTTGGGTTGGTGGCTCTGTTGAACATCATCTCGCCTTTGGTCTTTCTTGTTCCGACCATAGCTCTGACTTCACCTGTTGCGACATCACTGATTACCATTGCCGCCTCAACTTTGGCATCTTCGACCGTACTCGGGAAATTCGATTTATCTTTAAACTCCTTGGTGATTACTCTCTGAGCCTGAGGATCGAGAGTTGAATAGATCTTGAGTCCTTTGGTGTATACCCAGCTCTCCGCCTGCGCCTCGGTAAGATTGTGTTGCGCCATCAAATCCTTTTGGACTGTCTCAAGCAGATAATCCTTGAATGATGAGCGCGAAGCCTCGCTTTCTTTTCCCGGCTCGATGAATTCCTCGGCAGGTTTTTTGGCAGCATCCGCCTCCTCTTGAGTCACCATTCCTTGCTCGACCATGAGATCGAGTATCATATTTCTGCGGTCCTCGGATGTATCATTTACATAGAGATCTTTGGAAAGCTTTGTTGTTTTCTCGCCTTCTTCATTTACCAAAAGAGCATATTCTCCGGGCGCCTGAGGAAGTGCGGCAAGCGCAGCACATTGTTCAAGAGAAAGATCTTCTACCTCTTTGGAAAAATATACTCTGGAAGCAGTATCAACTCCGTAGCAGCTATAGCCGAGATAAATTGTATTGAGATATGCGGTCAATATTTCCTCTTTACTGAGTACTTGCTCTATCTCATATGCATAATACATCTCGGTAACCTTACGCTCTATGGACCTGATCTCTTTCTCTTCCGGAAGGAAGATATTCCTGGCGAGTTGCTGAGTGATAGTGCTCGTGCCGCTGATGCGTCCGCCGTGTGCAGCATCGAGTATTGCACCGAATATTCTCTTGAAATTGAAACCGCTGTGCTCCCAGAATGTTTTGTCCTCTACTGCTACAAATGCATTTTTAAGATTCTCCGGGAGCTGTTCGTATGAGACTATCTTTCTGTTCTCATCATAGTAAATCTCATCCATGAGTTTCCCGTTTCTGTCGTATATCTGGGTGCTGAGCTCAAGAGTCTCATATATCTTATTAGGATCTATAGGGTCAGCATTCTTGATGATCTCTCTTCCGTACCATGCACCATATCCGGCCACGGCAAGAGAACCGAAAATGATCACAAACAAAATAGTAAGAAAGAAAGCCTTAATGAAAGGATGTTTCTTTCTTGCTCTTCTCTTTTTTCTCGGGGATATTCCCGCTTTGTGATTTTTCTTTTTCTTTTTAGCCATTTAAGTGTTTCCTTTGATGTGCTTCATATAACGGAGCACAAAAAACTTCGGAGCTATTGCTCCGAAGCGATTATAACACAATATCTAGTCCATTTGTTGTATACAGCCACAATATTTTCCGTTAATCATGCATTTTTGACTGTTCATCTTTTCTCATAAGCATACGCATTGAATTAAGGATGCATATGACGGCAACCCCAACGTCAGCGAATACAGCCATCCACATATTAGCTATTCCGATTGCTCCGAGTATAAGGCATGCGAATTTGACAAAGAGCGCAAATGTGATATTTGCCTTAGATATTCCTATCGTTTTCTTCGCTATCTGCATGACCTTAGGAATACGGCTCAGGTCGTCATCCATTATGACAACGTCAGCTGCCTCTATAGCTGCATCGGAACCGAGAGATCCCATCGCAATTCCCACATCGGATATCGAAAGAACGGGAGCGTCATTGATTCCATCTCCGATAAATGCGAGTTTGCCCTTTCCTCTCGTCGAAGCTTTTAATACTTTCAGGAGCTCCTCTACAGCGCTCACCTTATCCTGTGGCAGTAGTCCGGCTTTGTAGTCCTTTATACCCAGGTCAGAGGCTACTGCTGCCGCGACATTCTCTGCGTCGCCGGTGAGCATGACTATGCGCTTGACTCCTGCTTTTAATATGTCCGCTATAGCTTCCTTCGCATTTTCTTTCGGCTTATCTGAAACTACAACGGTTCCTACATATTTGCCGTTTCTTCCGACGTAGCAATGCGTACCTGCCGCATCTTCGAGAGTGTCTTCAACCGTTATGCCGGCATCTTCAAGATATGCTTTTTTACCGACTATTATCTCGTCTTTACCGACTACTGCTTTGACTCCGCCTCCTGCATCCACGTGAGTGTCCTTAACCTTTGACGGCGGATACGGTTTATCGCATGCGGCGATTATCGCAGCTGCTATAGGATGAGTCGATCCTGTCTCAGCAGCAGCGGCAAGTCGTATAAGTTCATCCGTATCAATTCCGTCCGCAGCCTCCATATAGCTTACGCTGAACTTGCCCTCGGTCAGAGTACCGGTCTTATCCGTGACAAGCGTATCTATCTTGGCCATTTGCTCGAGGAAATTCGAACCCTTTACCAGAACTCCCTCTTTCGATGCTGCCCCTATGCCTCCGAAGAAAGCAAGCGGAACGGATATAACCAGTGCGCAAGGGCAGGATATTACGAGGAATGTGCAGGCTCTGAGCAACCATTTACCGAATTCCTGCGAAAAGGGCCCGATTACAATCGGCGGTATAAAAGCCAGCCCCAGGGCTGCTATTACAACAGCAGGTGTGTAATACTTGGCAAATCTCGTGATAAAGCTCTCAGTCTCGGACTTTCTTGATGCTGCATTTTCTACGAGTTCGAGAATCTGCATAACTGTCGAATCGTCATATTCCTTAACAGCCTGTACTTTGAGAAGTGTCTCTCCGTTTATGCAACCGGAGATTACAGTCTCACCTTCCTTAACCTCTCTCGGCACGGATTCACCTGTAAGTGCTGAGGTATTAATAAAACTGCGTCCTTCCACTACGAGTGCATCCGTCGGAATCTTCTCTCCCGGTTTTACGATGAGAATGTCTCCGATTCCGATTTCATCCGGATCTATCACCTCTATGCTGCCGTCTTCGGCCTCTCTGTTGGCGAAGTCCGGCGCTATGTCCATAAGTTCCGAAATGGCTCCTCTGGACTTTCCTACGGCATAACTCTGGAAGAACTCTCCGACTTGGTAGAAGAGCATTACCGCCACGGCTTCCTCAAATTCACCGCAGCCAAAAGCTCCGAGAGTTGCTATAGTCATCAGAAAGCTCTCATCAAAGATTTGTTTGTTCTTGATTCCCTGCAGGCATTTCCTCAGCACATCATGTCCGACTATGAAATACGGCACGAGGTACAGGATGTTTATGATAATTCCTGCTACTAATGCCGGAGTCGGTGGTGCGCTTCCCGGTCCTTCCGATACCTCGAAATACGGGAGCACAGCCTTTTCAATAATCAAAAGGATTATGAACAGGCCAAGCGAGATAATAATCCGCCCTAATTCTTTTTTCTGTTTATCGCTTAAATTCTTCATTTTAAAGCACTACCTTGCAGTCAGGCTCCACCTTTGCAATACATTCTACAGCTTCCTTTACTACCTGATCGAAAACTGCATCATCTGCCTCGATCATCATCTTCTGTGTCATGAAACTGACGGATGCATCAGTCACTCCTTCGATTCCCTTAATTGCTTCTTCCATCTTTGCCGCACAATTTGCACAGTCAAGATCTACAAGTTTGAATTTCTTTTTCATTCTTCTATATGCTCCTTTCCCATTGCAATTATGGTCTTTACATGTTCATCATCGAGCGAATAATAAATTGCCTTACCATCTCTCCTGCTCTTTACGAGTTTCGCTGTTTTAAGAGCTCTGAGCTGATGAGAAACGGCTGACTGGTTCATCTCGATATCAGCACATATCTCCGTCACGTTCTTTTCTCCATCGAAAAGATCATACAGAATCTTGATACGTGTGGAGTCCGCAAACATCTTAAAGAGATCGGCCAGTTCCAGCAATTCCTCCTCGCTGACGCCTTTCAATTTATAGTCACTATTCGCCACTAAACTCTCCTTTCAGCTAATAAAAAACATATGCCCATATATTCATATGAATATATTAGCATATGTTCATCATAAGTCAAGTCTATTTAAGTATTATTACTACATGCTTAAATGATGTCTATGCGATGTCGAAGATGGTCATCTGCGCGGATTCAGGCAGGCCTGCAAAGAGACCGTGGCGCCTGAGATCGTCGATGTTCGTTGCGGAGAGTTTAGTTCTCGATCTGACATCGTCTATGGTGTTGAAAGCTTTCTCGCTGTATGCGTTAGCAAGCGACTCTGCTGCGGTGTCTCCTATTCCGCTGATAGCGTTGAATGGAAGCATTACTTTTCCGTCCACGACGGAGAACTTGCAAGGCTCTGCTGTGCCGAGAACAGGCTCTGCAAACTCGTAGCCTCGGGAGAGCGCTTCGTACATTACCTCGTATACCGTCAGCTGTTCTTTTTCCTTTGCAGTTGCGGTATTTCCGAGCTTGATTATCTCATCCATTCTGCGCTCTACGTCAGCTATGCCCTTTCCTGCTATTTCGGCATCGAAGTTGTCCACCTTGGATGTGAACCAGGCGGCGTAAAATGCCTCAGGATAGTAGACCTTAAACCAAGCCATGCGAATGGACATCATTACGTAGGCAGCGGCATGTGCGCGCGGGAACATGTATTTCAGCGTCTCGCAGGACCATATGTACCAATCAGGTACGCCGTGGTCTTTCATCAAGGCGAGCTGTTCATCGCTGAGTTTCTTATTCTTACGGACTATCTCCATGATCTTGAACGCATCTGCGTTTTCAAGCCCCTTGCTGATGAGGAAGGTCATGATGTCGTCTCGGCAGGATATTACTTCGCTTATCGTTGCGGTTTTGTTCCTGATGAGATCCTGCGCGTTGTTGGTCCATACGTCCGTTCCGTGCGAGAAACCGGACATCTTGATGAGTGCTTCTACCGTGTCAGGCTTAATATCGTCCAGCATCTGGCGTGTGAAGTTAGTTCCGAACTCAGGAATGGCGTATGTTCCGTGGGTGAATCTGTAATTCTCGTTCTTTATGTGAAGTTCATCGAGCGATGTGAATATGCTGAGAGTTTTAGGATCATCCAGCGGTATGCTCATAGGCTCGACGCCCGTCATAACCTGAAGATGCCTGATCATCTGCGGTACATCGTGTCCGAGTATATCCAGTTTCAGCAAGTTGGATTCAATCTTATGGTAATCGAAATGAGTCGTAATTACGTCCGTGTCTCTTTTGTTCGCAGGCTTTTGAATCGGGCAGAACTCGAATATCTCATGGTCGTCCGGAACTACGATAATTCCTCCCGGGTGCTGTCCGGTCGTTCTTTTGACGCCCGTGCAGCCTTTTACCAGGTAGTCGATATCGTATTTGGAGGCTTTTATGTGATTATCCTCTACGAAATGTTTGACGTATCCGAACGCCGTTTTGTCTGCAATGGTCGCTACGGTTCCTGCCTTGAATACGTTCTTGTCTCCGAAAATCTCACCTACGTATCTGTGGGCTATAGGCTGGTATTCGCCTGCGAAGTTAAGGTCTATATCCGGCTCTTTGTTTCCGGTAAACCCGAGGAATGTTGCAAACGGGATATTCAGGCCTTCTTTGTTCATGCGGGCTCCGCACTTAGGGCAAGCTTTTTCCGGCATGTCATAACCCGTATCGTAGTTTAGGCCTAGTTCGGTCTGAGGGATGTATGTCTTGCACTCAGGGCATACGTAGTGAGGCGGCAGAGGGTTTACCTCCGTGATTCCTGCCATGGTAGCTGCAAAGGAAGATCCTACAGATCCTCTGGAACCTACTAAATATCCGTCTGAGAGCGACTTTTCTACAAGGATCTTGGCAGCGATGTACATGACAGCGTAGCCGTTAAATATTATGGAGTTAAGCTCTACCTCAAGCCTCTCCTCTACGTCCTTAGGCAGAGGATCTCCGTAGATGGATTCGGCTTTTTCATAGCAGCTTTCCCTGAGTAATTTCTCAGACCCTTCGATTTTCGGCGGGAATTTGCCGTCAGGTATAGGTTTAACATCTTCTATGATGCTCGCAATCTTGTTCGTATTCGTGATTACTATCTCTTCAGCTCTGTCTCCGAGATAAGAGAACTCCTCCATCATCTCATCAGTCGTTCTGAGATACAGAGAATCTGACGGAGTGTCCCTGAAACCAATACCCTGCATAATTATGTTCCTGTAAATGGCGGATTCCTGATTCGGATAGTGGGAATCCGTCGTAGCTACGGTAAGTTTGCCGAGTTTGTCCGCAATTTCTATAACTTTGAGGTTGGTATCGATAATTGCATTATCGTCTGCAAGTATGCCGTCTTCTACCAGGAAGCGGTTATTGCCGAGAGGCTGAATCTCGAGGTAGTCGTAAAAGCTTGCAATTTCAATGAGTTCATACTCGCTTTTGCCTTCGAGTATGGCCTGATACAGTTCTCCCGCCTCGCATGCAGAACCTATGATAAGACCGTCCCTGTGTGCTTCCAAAACTGAGCGCGGGATCCTCGGTCTTTTGTAGAAATAGTCTATATGCGAAAGACTAACGAGCTTATATATGTTTTTTAGACCTGTTTGGTTCTTAGCCAGGATGATTACATGATACGTCCTGTTCTTTTTGATATCTATTGTGCCGTCGCTTTCGATGGCATCTTCGTCAGGGTACAGATATCCTTCAAGACCGTATATCACCTTGATCTCCCTGCCGCGTCCGGCTTGACGTGCAGCCTCCGCTGCCGCGTCAGGAAATGCCTGAACGACACCATGGTCTGTAATTGCGACGGCCGGCTGTCCCCAGTGTGCTGCGGTTCTTACTATGTCCGCCGCCTCGTTGAATCCGTCGTTGTCGCTCATCTTGCTGTGGCAGTGGAGTTCTACTCTCCTGCCGTTCGGATACTTATCTTCTCTGATGGTCTTCTCTACTTTCTTGAGAGAATTCATCATCATGACGTTTTCGTGCTCGTATGTATCGTACTCGATAGAACCTCTGGCCATTATCATGTCGCCTTCTCCGAGGTTTTCATCGATTTCGTTCATCTTGTTTTGAGAAACAAAGCTTTTCAGACACAGTGTCCTGGCTTTGTTCGCGACGAATATGCTGACCAGCATACGTCCGCTCTTAATTGGTATGCTGTCCATCTTGAATATTTCGCCTTCGATTACGGCTTTATCGCTGCTTCCGACGAAAGTTTCGATCTCACTGTAATCCGTAGTTTTGCCGCTGAAGTCGGATCCGAGCACCACGAGTTCACCTGCAGGATTTGTAAATGACGGTTTGTCCGCATCGCGCTTTCTGTAAGGCCTTCCGTTGCCGCTATAACCGCTGCTCCCGTTTTGCTCATAATCTGCGTTGTCAGGGATTTTTATGCCGGTGTATGCATAGTTGAAGGATACTCTCTTTGCGGAGCCTATACGAGCGATTATGCGCTCTTTCATGACATTCTCAATTCTTTTCGGCATCACAAAATTGAGCTTGGTGTCGACTGTTATCACCAGGCCCGATTTCATGCCGGACTCCTTGACAGAGATGTTCGTAATCTCGATGTCAATGTCCTGCTCGGATTTGTTGCTGGCTTCCATAAGCTCTGCAACTGTGAGAATTTCAGCAGGGATTTTAATCACTTCGTATTATCTGCCTCCACTAGTTCTATAAGTCTGTCTATGAGAATATCTTCGCTCACCTTTTCAATTATCTCGCCGTGCGAGAACACCAAGCCTTCTCCGTGCCCGCCGGCTATGCCGTAGTCGGCTTCTCTGCTCTCTCCCGGTCCGTTTACCGCGCAGCCCATAACTGCTATTTTCAGAGCTCTCAGACCTTTTTCCGCTCTTGCTGCGGCTATAGGCGCAAGTCTGTCTTCTGCTTCGTTGGCAAGTCCTATGAGATCTATCTCGGTCCTTCCGCAGGTCGGACAGGATACGACTTCTATAGCCTTTTCTCTCATTCCTACGGTCTCGAGTATACGCCTTGCAAAGAGAACCTCCTTAACGGGATCATCGGTAAGGGATACTCTCATGGTGTCTCCTATGCCCGCAAGGAGCAGTGAGCCTATTCCTACAGCGGACTTGAGTTCTCCGTTTCTCGGAGTTCCGGACTCGGTAATTCCTATGTGCATAGGTTTATCAGTGAGTTCTCTGAGCTTCATATGCGCGTCGTAGTTCATCCTTACATTTGATGATTTGATGGAAACTACAAGTTGGTCATATCCGAGATCTTCTATTACCTTGAGCATACGAGCACCGCTCTCGGCAAGCCCGTCTGCTGTGACACCTCCATATTTTTCTATCAGATCTTTCTGAAGAGAGCCGGAGTTTACTCCCACTCTGATCGGGATGTTTCTCTCTTTGGCCTTCTCTACGACTGCCTTTACTTTATCTGTGCTGCCGATGTTTCCCGGGTTGATGCGGATCTTGTCCGCTCCGTTTTCAATGGCCGCAATTGCGAGTTTGTAGTCGAAATGTATGTCGGCCACAAGAGGAACGCGGACAAGTCTCTTGGCTCTGCCAAGAGAGTCGGCTGCTTCCATGTCAGGCACGGCACAGCGCACGATATCGCAGCCGGCATCCGCAAGCTCGTTAATCTGACGAACCAAAGCATCCGTATCCCTTGTGTCTACATTGGTCATGGACTGAATCGATACGGGAGCACCGCCTCCTATAAGCACGCCTCCGCAATTAACTTGTACGCTTTTTCTCTTATCTGACATTTATCCGAATAGATTCTTTATATCGTTGAAAGTAATGAGTATAGCAAAAGCAATCAGCAGCACCATTCCTGCCACCGTCGCTTTATATTCCATATCATCCGTAATCCTGCCGCCACTTATGAATTTGAGGGCTATGAAGAATATCTTGCCTCCGTCGAGTCCCGGTATAGGCAGGAGGTTAAAAAATGCAAGGTTGAGGCTTACCAGTATGAGAAGCATAAGATAGCTGGTAACACCATATGATGTTGCGGTATTAACTACTCTTACAAGGCCTACCGGTCCTGCTACATCATCAGCTTTTACCCCATGCGTAAACATGCCCTTGATAGCCTCGGCAAATGCAACGCAAATCTCACCTGTCAAACGCACTCCTCCGGTGATGCTCTTTCCGAAGCTCCTCTTATACTTTGTGACAATACCTACGACATATCTCTGTTCGTCTTGGACATATTCCGGAGTTATCTCTGCCTCAACGGCTTCGCCTTCGCGTTTTACTACAAAATGCATAGCTTTGCCGTCTTTATTGGCATCGATGGCCGCAGTTACGTCTTCCCAGTCC
>CADAJM010000034.1 GCA_902788245.1 uncultured Eubacteriales bacterium
AGATGCTTCGTTTCCGTCTACGTCTACTGTGATAGTAGCTGTGCCGGCTTTCTTAGCCTTAACTGTTCCGTTGTTTACTGTTGCTACGCTTGTGTTTGAACTTGTCCAGTCTGCGTTGTTCTTGAGCTCTGCATTGATCTCGGCTGTTGTCATGCTGTATGCGCTTGCTGATACGCCGAGTCCTTTGGACTGTCCTGCGTTCATTGTTACGTTTGTCTCACTGAGGCTAACCGATACGATCTCACCGCTGCTTGCATTTACGGCTACTGTGGCGATTGCCATTACCATGATTGCGATGATTGTGATGAAGATTGCTCTCATTCTCTTTGTCATGTCGGTTACCTCCTTTCGTGAGTTTTTCTCTTTGTTGGCTCAAGTATAGAATTCAGGCAGGTACACAACGGTTATGAGAAGGGGACAGAACGGTTAGCGCTTTGGCACAGAACGGTTACAAACGGCGTTTTTTTCGGTTTTTTTTAGTATTTTTCAGGTTTTTTGGTTACAAAAGTCGGCAACGTGATGCTGATCGCAGTCTCCAAAACCGCATCTTTTTTTTATTCAAAAAAATGGTCGCAGAGTTTTGTAAAATTAATGAACCTGTATTATAATTAATTCATACTTTATTAGTTAATGATTCACTGTAACGAAGAAGAGGCGGACTTTGGAAACAAGGCCCAGCCGTTAGATTGGGTAAAACGATGATCAAAGTATTAGTAGTAGATGACGAAAGAGTCATACGCGAAGGAGCGGTCAGAGTAGTAGAGCAGTGCATACCTACTGCGGAGATCACACAGTGCGAGGCCCCTGAAGAGGCCCTCGAGCAGGCTGAGAAGCAGAAGTTCGATATCGCATTTCTGGATATTCAGATGCCGGGTATGTCCGGAGTTGAACTCGCAAAGAGGATCAAAAAAGTATCTCCGGATACAAACATCATTTTCTCAACGGCTTATCAGGAATATGCCGGAGAGGCATTTGAGATTCACGCAAGCGGCTATATTACCAAACCTCTTACAGTTGAAAAGGTAAACCGCGAGCTCGACAACCTGCGTCGTCCTTTAGAGGATGATGACAGAGGACTCAGAGTCCAGGCGTTCGGAAACTTCGAGGTCTTTTATAACGGAGAGCCACTGCGCTTTAAGTACACCAAGACCAAAGAACTTCTCGCATACCTCGTAGACAGAAACTGTGCGGTTGTAGATATCGGAGAGATAAGGAGCACGCTTTGGGATGATAACGAAGACAGATCTTCCTATATTAAGCAACTCCGTAAAGACTTGGTAGACACTCTCAAAAACGTCGGCGCAAATGACGCAATCGTAGTCATGAGAGGAGGAATAGGAATCCTGCCGTCAAAGGTCAAATGCGATTTCTTCGACTATCTCGCAGGAGAGCCTAAAGGAATCAACTCCTATCACGGAGAATATATGCAACAATACAGCTGGGCTGAGGTTACTCATGGCAGCCTTGAGATGAGAGAGAGCGAAAAGTAACTGATAAAATGATGGAGCTTTCACCACTGACTGTCAGAGCAATTAATATTGCAGTGCTGAGCTTCTGCAGTTTGATACTTCTTGTTATCCTGCTGAGCTACCCGCGCTTTAAATTGAAGAATCGAGCATCCGGGATATTTTATGCCAAGATGCTCGTTTCGGCGTATATGATAGTCTGCTACGATGTGAGCTTTATCCACGGCCCTGAAAAGACCGACGCGCTCAATGTCATCATGAGGTCTCTTGCGTACGTCGGCATATATGCCGTATACGTTCTGTACATTTTATATATAAGTGAACAGGTCAACAGATTCGGAAGGCGAAAAGTAGTACCCGATTCCGTACTGTACGTATCTGTCTCCGTCGGAGTTGTGGGTGCTCTCCTGTGGATACTCTCACTGTTCAGTCCGGCATTGAGCGAGCTGAGCGCACCTCAGAGCGGTTTCAACAACAAATATTTCATCGGACAGCTCGGAGGAATCATCCTTATAATCATTTCCCTGTTCCTGCTGCTCAGATATCGCAGAACTCTCGGCCACAGGGAGACTATGGCGCTCTTATCCATGCCTGTACTGATGGGAATAGCGACAATTTGCGAGCCTGTCGCACAGGGCATTGAACTGCGCTATCCGGCTGCTGTGGTGGAATTTTTGATTGTATATACTCAGCACCACATGGAGCTCGAGGTTCGACACGAAAGAGAAGAGGCAGAGGGCCTTCAGAAAAGACTCAACATTACTGCCGGCAGGATGAAGTCGCATTTTATATATAACGTACTGACTACAATCTATTACCTCTGCGAGACGAACAGCGAAGAAGCGCAGAGCGCTGTAAAGGTATTTTCCGATTATATGAAGAGCACTCTCGAGGCTGTAGAGAAACAGGAACTCGTGAGATTCAGCTGGGAGCTCGAGGAGATAAAGAACTATCTCATGCTCGAAAAAATCAGATTCGGTGACAAACTGAACGTGGAATACGACGTGGAATACGAAGACTTCCTCATCCCTCCGCTGACTGTGCAGCCCCTGGTTGAAAATGCGGTTATACACGGAATAGGCTCCAAAACGGAAGGAGGCACTATACGCATTACTTCCAGGAAATTGTCCGATGACGGCGCGCAGATAAGAGTAAAGGACAACGGAATAGGCTTCGATATCAAGGATATTTCGGCAATGGACCCGGATGAGGGAGATATAGCGAACCTCAGGGACAGACTGATGGAAGATGTCGGGGGCGAGCTCACGATTACAAGTTCGCCGGATAAAGGAACAACTTCGATCATCACGATAAGGCCTAATGCAATGAGTAGGTAAATGAGCGATATAATCATAGATTCATTACTGGATACGATTAAAGACACGGCAACTCTGCTGCCGTTTCTTTTCGTTACATATTTGGCCATGGAATGGCTGGAAGGAAAGACAGAGGATCAATCGGTGAGACTGCTGTCGAACGTCGGTAAAGCGAGCCACCTGCTCGGTGCCGGCATCGGCCTCATCCCGCAGTGCGGGTTCTCGGCCGCTGCAGCAAGTCTGTACTCGGGTGGCGTGATTACGGTAGGAACCATGCTCGCTGTCTTTCTGTCCACTTCCGATGAGATGCTACCTATATTCATCTCCTCATCGGTGGGCGCGCATTCCATAATAAAAATCCTGGCGTTCAAACTCTGCATCGCTTTCATAAGCGGACTGACAGTGGACATACTGCTGAAGGTTATAGGACGAAAGAACGGTGAAGACAAACATATACACGACCTCTGCGAGCAGGATCACTGCGGGTGCGAGGAAGAGGAAGGCGGAATAGTCAGATCGGCCTTCGTTCATACAGTCAAGATCACGCTGTTCATATTCATAATTTCACTGGTATTGAGCCTTCTGGTCGGATTTGCCGGCAAGGAAGCTGTAGCGGGAGTGATGGACAGCGTTCCTGTTCTCGGATGCTTCATATGCGGACTAATCGGACTCATACCGAACTGCGCAGCGTCAGTCGTAATCGCAGAGCTCTATCTCGAAAACATGCTGAGCTCAGGCCAGATGATGAGCGGCCTTTTGGTCGGAGCCGGAGTCGGCATACTGGTACTTGCCAGAACAAACAGACATCCTAAAGAAAACGCCATAATCATAGCAGGGCTCTACATAATCGGAGTGGTCTGGGGACTCCTGATAGACTTGGCGGGAGTTACGTTCTGATGATTGCAAGCAACTATCTCATCATCAATAAGAAAGCGCAGAAATTCAGCGATATCAGATACGCCGGCCATGCGCTCGTTTTCCTGAATGAAGAAGGCAGGCCGCTGAATTACGGAGTTTTGGCACTTGATGATTCAATCTATGCTATAATGTGCTGCGATGAGCATTGTGCATTGGCGCTCGTGCTGGACAAAGACGGAAGTCGCAGTGTGGAGATAGTCATGTGGCAGAACGGCGAGACCTATCTTGAAAGCAAGGGGAGAATCGCCGAAATCACAAACAAAAGGATCTCCGTGCAGGATTACAAGTTCAGCAGCTATGCATGGCTTGTCGCACAGAAACTCGACGAAGGAAACAGAGTGAAGGTTGTAGATGTCATAGACGAAAGCAATATGGCAGTGTGCCCTGAGTGCGGCATGCTCAATCCGGCAGGCAGCCCGTATTGCCTGGACTGCGGAGCCGAGATGAATTAGACAAATATACAATATATATAAGGGAGGCCAAGCGATGGCAGAGAAGAAAGAAACAAAAGAAACAAAAAAAGAAGTAAAAAAAGAAACTAAAGAGACTAAAGAAGTAAAGGAAACCAAGAAAAAATCGACACCAAAGAAAGCAGCGCCTAAAAAAGACGAATCTAAGGCAAAGGCAGCTAAGGCAAAAGAACCGGTTTCGGAAGAAACTAAAAAGACCGAAGAGGTCAAGGCCGAATCTGCCTCTGCTCCAAATGCTACTCTTCAAAAGAAGAGGGAGCGCAGAGAGGCTAAAGCGGCCAGAAAGGCAGCCAACCTTGTCGAAGAGAAAAAGAGCAGGCCTAACAACCTTCTGCTCGGAATCTTGATTTTCGGTGTTCTCGTAGCCATGTTTGCTTTCGTTGCAGGCTATAACTATTTCAGCAAACCTGCGACAATTGAAAAGTATCTGGAGGAAAACGGCGGAACAGAAGTCTACGGCGAGATGCAAATGGACGAATATACCAATGCCAACATCACAGCCAAGGGCAACTCCATGAATATCGACATGACTGCCGATGTTGAGGATGAAGTGGTCGCCGGCCTCATGAAAGACGCATACAGCGGCGACGACGGAAAAGAACAGCTTGAAGATATAGCGGCATACTTCCTCACGACTATGAAACCGAGTGTAAGAGGTTTCAATGCTGACGCGACGGTCAAGATGACTCTGAACGGAGAGGAACTCAACACCGTAAAGATGACCTATAAAGAGGCTAAGAAAAAAGTAAAAGAAGCCCAGGAGGAAGCCGAGGAAGAAACCGAAGAAGAAAACGAGCATGATCAAGAAGGCGAAGACGAAGCCGAACACGATCAAGAAGGTGAAGACGCCGAAACCGACGCCGAAACCGAATAATACACGAGCTCGGTTCTAAGCAAACACATCACTTATATATATTAAGAAAGCATTTATTGAGGAGCATCCTGTAAAAGGGTGCTCCACTTTTTGGCCCTTGAATTCTTATGCGTGACGTTCCATAGCCGGAGGAATTCAGCCGTGGAGTTATGGATAAGCAGCACGGAGCCATGCAAAAGTCCATGGACAGAAGAGTAAACTGATGCATCCACGTTGTGTAATTCTGTCCACCGACTTTTACACAGCCCCTTTCAAAGACTATGTCGGAGTTTTCGTTAGGCCGCTTATCCACAGTCTCCACAGCTGCTACTACTAAAACAGAGCGATAATAAAAAGGTGTCTATTTTTTCAAAAATAGTGCATTAATTGTCGAAATTAGTGCATCTATTGTTTGAAGATTTCAGAGCGTTTCTATACCATTATTACATGGAAAAGAAAGTGATAAATGCTAAGCAATCAACACTACAGAAACAGATTCAATGAAAAGCTTTACAACTACTATTGCAATGGCTTTGTTCAGGGTATCAATATCTTCTACACCTTCGATGATATTGATGGCGGCTTAGACCTGACACCTGTAGAGAATATAGTAAGAACTGTTATCAGACCAATTTGATTGAAGTAAAACCAGCTTTTGACGTGTGGGTAAATATATCGGTAGCAGTTCAGTTGTTAAGGGGGCTATCTGAACTAATCCCCAAAGTCAGTCTTTTGAGGCACTTCAATTAGGCCTCTTTATTATTATTCATCTTATTATTAATGGAGGATTTTAGTAGTAGCAGCTGTGGAGGCTGTGGATAAGCGGCCTAACGAAAACTCCGACATAGTCTTTGAACGGGGCTGTGTAAAAGTCGGTGGACAGAATTGCTTTATATGGGTGATTCAGCTTACTCTTCTGTCCATGGACTTTTGCATGGCTCCGTGCCGCTTATCCATAACTCCATAGCTGAAATGCACATCAACCAGGCGTTCTTACGTCTAATCATACATTTCCAAGAGCAATAGACGTGAAGAATCTGACACGAACAAGCGACACTCACGTCTAATCATACATTCTTACACACAATAGACGTGAAAAGTGTGCTCGGACCAAATGATTCTCACGTCTAATCAGACAGATCTATGAACGAAAGACGTGAGCGCAGAAAAGACATCAACTAATCCTCACGTCTAATTCTCGTTCAAGCTAGCTTATAGACGTGAGCTGCGCGTGTCAATTAACTAGAATTACCGGAAACCATAAAACTATGATACGTATAGTCAAATTATGATATAATTCGCATATATAATTAGCAGGTTAATAGAGAGATAGATGGGAGTTCGATAATGAATAGATTGAATGAATCAATTAGACCATCGGCGGATTTGAGAAATCATTATAATGAGATATCAAGGCAGTGCAGAGAAAAAGGTGATGCCGTAGTGATAACTGTCAATGGAAGAGGAGATACTGTTTCTCTCGGATATGAAGAATACAAAAGAATGCTTGCGAGACTTGAGCTATTAGAACTGCTGGCAGAAGCAGAGAATGATGTCATGAATGGAAGAGTTGCTGAAGTGCAGGACACATTTGAGAGTCTTAGATCTGTTCTGAAAGAGGTGAAATAGCATTGTATAAGATACTAAGGACAGACACCGCGGATGCCGGAATCAGAGCTATCGTCCTGCACGTTGCTGAAAACTTTGGCCTGCAAACTGCACACGAAAAACTAAACGAGCTCGAAAAAGCGATTAACAGACTTGTCGAAGAGCCGTATTTGGGAATGGAACCCAAATATATGGTTCTCCGCAGGCAGGGGTTCAGAGTGCTCATCACCGAAAAAGATTTAGTTTTCTACAAGGTATATGCGGACTTAAAACAAGTGATAATATATGCAGTAACAGACCAACGACAGGACTATATGAAGATTCTAAATGGAATGTAAAAACGAGAAGGCCGGAGAGCCTTCTCGTTTTAAAGTTTGATTTTTGCCGAATCCGCAAATAGTAACAGCTCTGTGTGCTAGTTGTCGGAATCGCTGCCGACGGTGAATCTGTAGCCGAGGCCGCGTACTGTCAGCAGGTATTTAGGGGTGGACGGATCGTCCTCAATTTTTTGACGAAGCCTGTTGATGTATACCATGATGGCGTTTTCGTCTATTATGGTTTCACCCCAGATGACGCTGTAGATCATGTCTTTGGAGAATATGTGGTCTACGTTGTCGATGAAGAGCTTAATCATCGAGTTTTCTTTGGCGGAGAGAGGAATCTCTTCGTCATTTTTATAGAACCTCAGCGTGGTTGTATTATATTTGAAAGGACCCGCTGTGATGATGTTGCTCGTGCCCTGAGGCGAAGTGCTGCGGCTTCTCCTGATGAGAGCCTTGACCTTGGCAACTAAAGTGACAGGGTTGAAAGGTTTGAATATGTAGTCGTCTGCACCGAGCTCGAGTCCGTGCAGGGCGTCCTGGTCTTCCTTCCTGCCGCTCACTACCATGACCGGAGTCGTGAGGCCCATGCTTCTCATTTTCTGAATAACCCCAAAACCGTCTATCCCTCTCATGTTGATATCCAGAAGAACCAGATCGTAAGTGTTTTGAGTAAGAAGCTCGAGGCCTGCTTCGCCGCTGATGGCAAGGTCGGTATCTATGCCGTTGCCTTTGAGCGCTTTATGAAGCATCGTAAGTATGGTTTTGTCGTCATCTACTACTAATACTTTGTCTGCCATATCTCCAAGTCTCCTTCGGGGAATATTGTACCATATTTTGTGGTTAATTGTGCTACATGCTACAAATTTTAGTGTTTTTCGTGTAAAATAGAGCAGGCGGGCGGGAAGCATCCGGCCCCGGTGGAGGAATTGATTTGCAATATCTACAAAAGAGCAACATAAGCAGACTGATATTCGGTGCCGTGGTCCTTGTGGCCCTCGGTTTTATTTTCGTCGGTCTGTATAAAGTGTGGGACAATCTCTCCGGCTTTGACGGAGACATATATATCACAAAAGATGCGGCTCACGAGATATTCGCATACGGCGGCCTCGCCATCATCGGCATACTGCTGATGCTGTTTATCATCCTGCTCATGGACAGGATAAATTCCGCGAACTTGACAGAACTCGAGGAGATGACCAAAAGAGCCGAGACCATGGAGGAGATCAACCAGCAGATGCAGGCCCTGACTCATCATCAGAGACTCGAGACCATAGGAACCATGGCGGCCAGCATAGCTCACGACTTCAACAATCTGCTGACGCCTATCATGGGATACAGCATGATGTCCATGGAGATGCTCGATGACAGCCAAACGGACATACAGGAAAACCTCATGGAGGTATACAATGCCTCCGTAAAGGCAAAGGATATAGTGCAGGGGCTTGCAGACCTTACAAAGAAAGGCAAACAGGAGAACTTCGATGAGCTGGATCTCGAGGAACTGGCGAGAAGCTCCCTCAAGGTAACACTGCCTGCGAAGCCAAAGAACGTAGAGATAAAGGTCAGCTTCAAGTCTACGGACAAGAGAGTAAAAGGCGACCGCACTCAGCTCTCCCAGCTTATTATGAACATGGTGCTCAACGCCTACGATGCCATGAGAGACGAGGGAGGGGATCTCTTCGTATCCACGAGGGAACTCGGAGACGAATTGTCGATACACATAAGGGATACCGGAACGGGCATGTCGCCTGAGACCGTAAGCCGCATATTCGATCCGTTCTACACGACCAAAGAGTCGGGCAAAGGAACGGGCCTCGGACTCGCTATTGCAGCCCAGGTTGTCGAGAGTCACGGCGGCAGGATTTATGTAGATTCGCAGCTCGGAGTCGGCACGGAATTCAGAATCGTGCTGCCTGTCGCGGGCGCGTCCGTACTCAGCAGAGATACCAAAGAATTCGACCGAAAAACACTGCAGCAAAATGCCGAAGAACAGCACGAGGAATAGATTGAAAAGTAAGGCGCGCTGCGGCCTGTAAAATGTCTTTAATAAAAGTCAAAATATTCACAAAACTACAACAAAAACGCTTGGGGCTTATGTTATACTAAAAGGGCTCGACAGGCGTTTTTTTAGCGCCTGATTACACGCTAAGGATAATGAAAGGAAAACCGCGATATGATTATTCTGGTAGTCAACACAGGTAGTTCTTCTCTCAAGTATCAGCTTATCAATATGGATAACGAAAAAGTCCTCGCTAAAGGACTTTGCGAGAGAATTGGTCTTGACGGACATATGGACTACAAAACCGATGAGGGTACAGTATTTGACAAGGACGTCGCTCTGCCTGATCACGGTGTCGCAATGCAGCTCGTAATCGATGCTCTTACAGATAAGGAGCACGGTGTAATCTCAAGCATGGACGAGATTGGTGCTGTAGGACACAGGATCGTACAGGGCGGTTATCTTTTTGATAAGTCCGAAATCATCACTGACGAGGTTGAGGCAGGCATCGAAGAACTCTGCACACTCGGACCTCTTCACAACCCACCTGCACTGGTAGGCATCAGAGCTTGCAAGAAAGTTCTGCCAAACACACCGGGAGCCGTAGTATTCGATACTACATTCCACAGAACAATGCCTGATGAGTGCAAGTACTATGCAATTCCATGGGAATATGCAGAGAAGTATCACGTTCAGAGATACGGAGCTCACGGAACATCTCACAGATACGTATCCGAAAGATGCGCAGAGCTGATGGGAAGCGACGGCAAAGACCTCAACATCATCACATGCCACCTCGGAAACGGTTCATCCATCACAGCTGTCAAAGGCGGCAAATGCTACGATACATCGATGGGACTCACACCGCTTGAGGGACTCGTAATGGGTACACGCTGCGGATCAATCGACCCGACAGTTGTAAGCTTCATCTATGAGCAGACCGGCATGCCTGTAAAGGAAATCACAGACATGATGACCAAGAAATCAGGACTTCTCGCAGTATCCGAGATTTCCGGAGACTGCAGAGACATCTGCGAAGCTGAGGCTAAGGGAGACAAGAAAGCACACATCGCAAGAGAGATGCTTCTCAGATCCGTAAGACGCTTCATCGGAGCATATGCTGCAGAACTCGGTCACGTAGATGCAATGGTATTCACAGCCGGCATCGGCGAGAACGACATCGAGCTTCGTGAGAAAGTATGCGACTACCTCGGATTCATGGGCGTTACCATCGATAAAGAAAAGAACGACTGCAGAGGTAAAGAAGTCGAAATCACAGGCGAAGGATCCAAGGTCCGCGTATTCATCATTCCGACAAACGAAGAGATGATGATCGCAAAGGATACTCAGGCTCTGGTTGAAGCCATGTAACAACGGGAATAATTATTTCACCATATATTTATTCTAAAAAGTACTTTTTATTACTTAATGCTTTACTGAAAATCTTTTGTAAAGGGAGATGAAAAAATGAAGAGACAATTCAAAACTATGGACGGCAACAACGCTGCTGCTTATGTCTCATACGCGTACACGGATGTATCGGGTATCTACCCTATCACACCGTCTTCGCCTATGGCAGACTACGTAGACCAGTGGGCAGCCGCCGGACGTAAGAACATCTTCGGATCTACTGTACAGGTAGTCGAGATGGAGTCTGAAGCAGGTGCTGCAGGTGCGGTACACGGTTCCCTCGGAGCAGGAGCTCTGACAACCACTTACACAGCTTCACAGGGACTCCTCCTGATGATTCCTAACATGTACAAGATCGCAGGAGAACTCCTTCCGGCAGTATTCCATGTATCAGCTCGTACGGTTTCGACACACGCGCTGAACATCTTCGGAGACCACTCCGACGTATATGCTTGCCGTCAGACGGGATTCGCAATGCTCGCAGAGGGCAATGTACAGGAAGTTATGGACCTCGCGCCTGTAGCTCACCTTGCAGCCATCGAAGGCAGAGTTCCGTTCCTCAACTTCTTTGACGGATTCAGAACATCCCACGAGATTCAGAAAGTCGCCGTATGGGACTATGAGGATCTCAAGGATATGGCTAATATGGACGCCATCAAGGAATTCCGCGACAAGTCACTCAACCCTGAGCATCCTCATCTGAGAGGTTCTCACGAGAACGGAGATATCTTCTTCCAGCACAGAGAAGCTTGCAACAAGTACTACGACGCAGTTCCTGATGTAGTCGAGAAGTACATGAAGAAGATCAACGACAAGATCGGTACTGATTATCAGCTCTTCAACTATTATGGTGCTGCTGATGCTGACAGAGTCATCATCGCAATGGGCTCCATCTGCGACGTAGCTGAGGAAGTTATCGATTACATGCTCGCACAGGGCGAGAAAGTCGGCCTCATCAAGGTAAGACTTTACAGACCTTTCAGAGCAGACAAACTGATCGCTGCACTGCCAAAGACATGCAAGAAAGTTGCTGTTCTTGACAGAACAAAAGAGCCTGGCTCACTCGGCGATCCTCTCTTCCTCGACGTTGTTACAGCATTTGCCGAGGCAGGCATGAACGACGTTAAGGTTATCGGCGGACGTTATGGTCTTGGTTCCAAGGACACTCCACCGGCTTCCGTATTCGCAGTATACGAAGAGCTTGCAAAGGCTGATCCTAAGACGAGATTCACAATGGGCATCGTAGATGACGTTACAAATCTCTCACTCGAGGAGAAACCTGCACCGCTCACAGCTGCAAAGGGAACAATCGAGTGCAAGTTCTGGGGACTCGGCGGCGACGGTACTGTTGGAGCTAACAAGAACTCCATCAAGATCATCGGAGACCACACAGACAAATACGTACAGGCATACTTCCAGTATGACTCCAAGAAGACAGGCGGAGTTACAATCTCCCACCTGAGATTCGGCGACAGCCCAATCAAATCTTCTTACTACATCAACAAGGCAGACTTCGTAGCATGCCACAACCCTTCATACATCGAGAAGGGATTCAAGATCGTTCAGGACGTTAAACCGGGCGGAATCTTCCTGATTAACTGCCAGTGGGCACCTGAAGAAGTAGGCAAGCACCTTGATGCTGCATCCAAGAAGTACATCGCTGAGAACGATATCCAGCTGTACATCATCGATGCTATCGACCTCTGCGCTAAGATCGGAATGGGCAAGAGAACAAACACAACTCTCCAGTCCGCATTCTTCTCACTCGCAGAAGTACTGCCAAAGGCAGACGCCATCAAGTACATGAAGGACGCTGCTACTAAGTCCTACTCCAAGAAGGGACAGGACATCGTAGACATGAACCACAAAGCAATCGACGCCGGTGCTGACGCTCTCGTTAAGATCGACGTTCCTGCTGAGTGGAAGAACCCTGAAGCAGACGCTCCTAAGGCTAAGCTCGAAGGACCTGCTGCTCTCGTTACTCAGGTTGAGAACATTCTCCATCCGGTTGGCAACATGGACGGCGACAGCCTGCCTGTATCCGCATTCATGCCACACGTTGACGGTGAGTGGGAACTCGGCGCTTCCGCTTACGAGAAGAGAGGCGTTGCAGTTAACGTTCCTGAGTGGGATATGACTAAATGTATCCAGTGTAACCAGTGCGCATATGTATGCCCACACGCTACAATCAGACCTTACATGCTCAACGACGAAGAGGCTAAGAACGCACCTGAAGGATTCAAGATGGTTGACGTTAAAGCCGGCAAGGGCAAAGGCGAGTACAAGTTCGGTCTCGCTGTATCCCCACTCGATTGTATGGGATGCGGAGTCTGCGTAACTATCTGTCCGGTACAGGCTCTCGAGATGAAGCCACAGGAAAGCCAGCACGCAGAACAGGCTAACTTCGACTATGCGGTTAAGAACATCACAGTTAAGGAAGAGACTACAGACAACACTCTGAAGGGCTCCCAGTTCAAGACACCGCTGCTCGAGTTCTCGGGCTCATGCGCAGGATGTGCTGAGACTTCATATGCAAGACTGATCACTCAGCTTTGCGGAGATCACACATACATCTCCAACGCTACAGGATGCTCCTCAATCTGGGGCGGCCCTGGAGCTACAGCACCTTATACAGTTAACGCCAAAGGTCAGGGCCCTGCTTGGAACAACTCACTCTTCGAGGACAACGCAGAGCACGGCATGGGCATGAGAGTTGCTGTTAAGACCAGAAGAGCACAGCTCAAGGCTCAGGTAGAAGAGCTCGTAGAGGGCGGAGTACCTGCAGACGTTAAGGCAGCAGCTGAAGCTTGGTTCGCAGCATTCGACGATCCTACAGAATCCAGAACAACAGGTGACGCTCTTGCAGCAGCACTCGAGAAAGCAGGAATCGGTAAGGAAATCGTTGAGAGAAAAGACATGCTCGGCGAAAAGACCGTATGGATCTTCGGTGGTGACGGATGGGCTTACGATATCGGTTACGGCGGACTCGACCACGTACTTGCAAGCGGCGAGAACGTAAACGTAATGGTATTCGATACCGAGGTTTACTCCAACACAGGCGGACAGGCTTCCAAGGCTTCCAACATCGGACAGGTTGCTCAGTTCGCAGCTGCCGGTAAGTCGATCGAGAAGAAATCACTCTCTCAGATCGCTATGGCTTACGGCTATGTATACGTAGCTCAGGTAGCTATGGGAGCTAACCCTAACCAGACAATCAAGGCTCTCAACGAGGCTATCGCATATGACGGACCATCCCTGATTATCGGATACTCCCCATGCGAGATGCACTCCATCAAGGGCGGCATGATGAACTGCCAGCTCGAGATGAAGAAAGCCGTAGAGTGCGGTTACTGGAACCTCTTCAGATACAACCCTGCACTCAAGGCAGAGGGCAAGAACCCGTTCACTCTCGACAGCAAGGTACCTGCAGGCGGATATCAGGAGTTCCTGATGAACGAAGCAAGATACAACAGACTTACAAGAGAGCATCCTGAAAGAGCAGAGAAGCTCTTCAAGGAGAACGAAGAAGCTGCAATGGCACGTTACCAGAAACTCGTCAAGTTCGTAGACTTCTACGCACCGGATGAGGCGTAACTAAAGTCTTAAGCTAAAGATCGAAAGAGGCCGCACATGCGGCCTCTTTTAATGTTAACGTGTTGAAACTTCAGCGCTATACGGGTATAATCACTATGTATGGATATAGCAGAGATAGGAGGTACAATATATGCCATTAGTAACCACAACTGAAATGTTTAAAAAAGCTTATGACGGCGGATATGCAATCGGTGCATTCAACGTCAACAACATGGAGATCGTGCAGGGTATCACAGAGGCTGCAGGCGAGCTCAAGAGCCCTGTAATTCTCCAGGTATCCAAAGGCGCAAGAGCCTATGCAAATCACACATATCTCGTAAAGATGGTAGAGGCTGCAATCGCAGAGAATCCTGAAATTCCAATCGCGCTCCACCTCGACCACGGTGATTCTTTCGAGCTTTGCAAGAGCTGCATCGACGGCGGATTCACATCAGTAATGATCGACATGTCATCCGCACCATTCGAAGAGAATATCGCGGTAACTAAGCAGGTAGTTGAATATGCTCACGCTCACGGCGTAGTAGTAGAGGCTGAGCTCGGAACACTCGCAGGAGTAGAGGACGAGGTAGTCGTAGAATCCGGACAGGAGAGCTACACAAAGCCTGAAGAAGTAGAAGAGTTTGTATCAAGAACAGGCTGCGACTCACTCGCAATCGCCATCGGAACTTCCCACGGTGCATACAAGTTCACACCGGAGCAGTGCACAAGAAACGAAGAGGGCATACTCGTACCTCCTCCACTGAGATTCGACGTACTCGAGGAAGTAGTAAAGAGACTGCCGGGATTC
>CADAJM010000035.1 GCA_902788245.1 uncultured Eubacteriales bacterium
TTTCGGGCATTATGGGAGACGTATCCATTATGAAGTGTAGAAAAATTTTATCTTTGATAATAGCTGTTCTTATCGCAGCTTCTCCAATTACATCTTTTGGAGTTGAGAATTCGGATGTTCAAACTGAGAATGATACGAATCAGACAAGGTATTCTGAAGGCGTAGAAATAGAAACAGAATATGCCGGAGAAGAGGAAACGGCTGAGGATACTGAGCAAGCATACGAAGAAGAGAACGTTGCTGTACAGAAAATCGGCAGACTTAGAGCGAATTCAAATACGCTGGATCCGGCTTCAAATGAATGGGCATCTGAAGATTTTGTATATGAATATAAGTCCAAATTGATGTATGGCTGCGATTATTCAAGGCAACTGTATGTAAACGGACAGGTAATAACGGGCTTTTCAGATAGCGGATTACAGAAGCTTGATAACGGCAATACAGATCTTGTTATTCCTTCAAAAACTCCTGATGGAGAAACTATTACGGGAATAGGGAGTAGCGCTTTCTACGATATGGGACTTACATCAGTTAAATTCCCTACCGGAATGCTTGTGCCTTATGATGACAATGTTACTCATAATGTCACACGACGTGGTAATTTCATTATTCATGAAAGTGCTTTTGCTAAAAACAATCTGACGGAAGTATACCTTCCTGCAGGTGTTTTGGGGTGCATGCCGAATGCATTCAAGGACAATAATATTACAGTCGTAACACTTCCGAGAACGATTTGGTGGATTGAGACATTAGCGTTTGCTAACAATGAGATAGATAAGGTAAATTTCCCGCAAACTTGCGATTTCAGACTTGAGATGCATGGCATGACATTTGCGGGTAACAATATACATTCTGTCAGAATACCGGACTATACAGAGGTAATTAACAAAGATGTATTTGTAATGAACCCGGGCATGGAACCAATGACTGAGGAGATTGCAAAAAAGCATTCAGCTACAGACTGGGAAAAATATATGGAGGGTGGAATTGCAGAAAGCGGCATAGTCTATATGTATACCGACAGAGAGGCCCTCTTTGATGCACAGAGAATCCATACACTGGACAGACCGACCAAGAATCAGTGGTCAGCATTCCAGAAACTTGTACTAATAAGTGATGAGAATCCGGATGCAGATACCGATAAGTGGAGTACTGCAGATTTTACATACGAGGGGACTACAATCACAGGTCTTTCAGCCAGTGGTATTGAAAAGAGAAAAACACACACAAAACTTGACATACCGGACAGAACTCCTGATGGCAATTTTGTCAGAGAAATAGCCGGTACAAGCAACACTGAGGGAGGACTGTTTGGAGCGGAGATAAGAGATGAGTCCGGAAAGCTGATTGGGACAGAAGGCTTTGATGTAGTTTCACTTCCAAACGGACTTGAGAAAATAGGGGATCGCGCTTTCGCGAAGATAGGACTGAGAGAGGTAATATTCCCAAACCAGCTTAAGGAAATCGGAATGGCCGCTTTTCAAGATAATAAACTTGAGGATGTTATTCTACCCGATTCGGTAATTGCTATCGGTGGAGGTGCATTTGCCTCGAATGCCGAAATTAAGAATATTAGCATTCCAAATAATGAAACATATACAGCAATCGAAAGTGGAACATTTGGATGCAGTGATAAGAGCAATTGGATGACGAATCTCACTTCAATAGAGATTCCGAGCACAATAACAGTAATCGGAGATAATGCATTTGGCGGTAACAATTTCGAAAGTATTGAGATACCTTCATCGGTAAAAAGCATTGGGAGATATGCTTTTTCTACGAAAAACTATCTGCAAACTCCTACAACGCTCATACTTCATGAAGGACTTGAGACGATAGGAAGCAGAGCTTTCAGAAATAAAAAGATAGAGAATACAGTCCTGCCATCCACGGTGATATCGCTTCCGGCTAATGCATTTGAAAAGGTTGATACAGATTGGGGCGGCACAGGTCATGGCATTAACAATCCTCTAGTGACAAGAGTATTTGTTACATCAGAGGAACAATATAACGATAAAGAGAAATTCCCTGATTCTGATTGGCACAAAGTAATACTCAGCAATCCTAATATATGGACGGCGGAGGATTTTGAATTTACCGAGATAAATAACGACGGAGAAATCTCAGTCGCTGTCAGCGGGTTGTCTGAACATGGTTTGGCTAAAGCTGATATAAACCCAAATGTTGTACTACCTGAAAAGGATGGAGAAGGCAAAGACGTAAAAGAGGTTTCAGATAATGCGTTCAGCAATAAGAAACTCAAAGCTGTGACTATCCCTGCCAATTCCATCAGCAAAATCGGTGAAGGCGCATTTGCAAATAATTCTATTCTTGAGATGGAATTCCCTGAGGGAATAGAAACAATTAATAAGAATGCATTTAGTGGCAATAAGATTAAAAAGGTTACTATGCCAAGTTCTGTAACTATGATTGGGGAGAGCGCTTTTGCTGATAACAAAATCGATGCAGTCGTGTTCAATGGTGAAGGAACATCCGCCCTTACTGTATCCGCAAATGCATTTGCAAATAATATGCTGAAATCACTGCAGATAGCGGACAATCTGGACGTATTAAGTAGCACTGCATTTGCCTCAAATCCGGGAATGAAAGATGAGCCTGGGGTTGTAATGATATACAAACCGACTAATACAGGTTCAAATCTTGCTTACAAGAGCAATGGGCAGTCCGAGTGTCAGGATATCTCATTTGGAGAAATTCCTCCGGAACTCGCTCCATGGGGGCCAAGACATTACACTTTTGAGGAAGAAACAATTACAGGTTTTTCAGAAGATGGAGAAGAGAAACTAAAAACTGATCCGTACATTATACTACCGGGAAAAACGTCCGATGGTACGGTTGTAACTACGGTAGGAACAGGTGCTTTTGAACAATACGGAGGCAATCAGGGAGTTCCTGCAGATGGCCACAAAGATCCTATAAAAGGCGTAGAATTTGCACCAACTATTACGACCATAAAAATGAGAGCATTCCAAATGTGTGCGATCGAGGATTTGGTAATTCCCGATACAATTAAGACTTTAGAGCCGGCCTCGTTTGGCTCAAATTACGGAATGAGAACAATTAAATTGTCTGAGGGATTGACAGAAATTCCGGATGGCACTTTTGTCACAAATGCAGCCACTATGGACATGAATACCGGAGTGCATAATATAGTCATTCCGGAAGGAGTTACTCGCATAGGCAAAAACGCATTTAGAGGCCAGCATGTTAGGAATCTATCCCTTCCAAGCACTCTTACCGAGATTGATGAAAACGCATTTTACAATCATCAGATCGAGAAACTCGAAATTCCTGAAAGCGTGAGAACAATCGGCAAGAGAGCCTTCATGGTTAATCAGGAGGGATCAACACCATCTCCTTCAGAATTGATTTTACACGAGGGCCTTACGGAAATCGGGGAACAGGCATTTGGACAGACATCGCTTAAATCTGTTATGATTCCGAGCACTCTTACAAAAATTGCGGAGGATGCATTCTTTGATAATTTAGGTAAGAGCACGGTTGACGAAGAGCCTGTTGATCTCAGGACATCTGTAAAGGATCAAGCAGACGGCATCGGCGATTATACTGCAGTAGCAACAGTCGGCAAGAATCCTAAAACCGGTGATGAAGGTGGACACAGAGTTATCTACGACAAAATGGTCGGTACCGGTTGGGATTACAGCGACTTCACATACAGTGCTGACGGCAAGAGCATTACAGGATGGTCGGATATAGGAAATCAGAAAAGAAAAACAGTCGCTGAGCTACCGACATACCCAATTGTTGTTATGCCGGATAAAGCTTCATACGACAGCGAGACATTCATCACCGACATAGCCGATAATGCATTTGCACTGGAATTATATAACGAGGTTACAGGGCAGGGAGAAGTAATCCTGCAGAAATTCGATTGCATTTCCCCATATGGAATACAGAGAATGGAATTGCCGGAGAAACTCGAGACGATAGGAAATTGTGCTTTTGAATACAATAATTTGAAGGCTCTGAATCTTGAGTCGGCGAAGAACTTGCGCTCGATAGGTGCAAGTGCATTCCACGGGAATCATTTGTTTACTGTAAATATTCCGGACAGCGTAAATGAACTGGGAGGTGGTGCTTTTGCAATGAATAATATCATCTTCCTGACACTGTCAGAAAATGTGACCAAAATACCGCAGGGTTGTTTCTCCATGAACATATTTATGTATGAAATCGAAATCCCTGATACGGTAACTGAAATCGGAGAAGAAGCATTTGCGGGAGCGAGACTGGAAGAACTTGAGATTCCTGAGTCAGTTACTAAGATTGGTAAGAAAGCGTTCCATCTCCATCACCTGACATCACTTCACATCCCGGGTAATGTAAAAGTGATAGAGGATTCCGCTTTTGAAGGCACCTACAAAGACAGTACCTTAACAAGACTTACGTTTGACGAAGGAGTCGAATCGATTGGCAAATATGCATTTAAGGAAGCTTTACTTGAAGAGGTCGAGCTGCCTTTCAGCCTGAAGACTATGGGAATCGACCCGTTTTACAGTAACAAAGGTAAAGACGGAAGTGGTGTTGTTATGCTATACAGCATGAACCGAAATCACCTTGATTTCAACAATGATGAATATCATGGTAAGGAAGAAGGAGTGTCCAAGCACTATCATCAGGTCATATACACGGGAAAGGATCCTGTAACAATCACATTCGATGTTAACGGAGGAAAAACTCTGGACATTGAATCAATGGAATCTGATGATAACGGTGTGATAATCGATGAACTTCCTGTACCGGAGCCGGGTGAGCTTACAGGCGTTGTGTTTATGGGTTGGTATACAGCCAAAGAAGACGGCGAAGAAGTTAAGGTTGGTAGCAGTTTTGCCAGAGATGTCACTATCTATGCTCGCTGGACAAATGCACCTTTCATAGTTGATGAAGTTATCCAAGATGCTGAGGCTGCAGTTGCCGATGCAGATGCGGCAGCAGAGGCTATGGAATCCGCATCAGAAGCAACAAAAGAAAGCGCTGCAGCTAAAGCTGAGACGGAAGCGAAAAAAGCGCTTGAAAAGGCTACTGAAGCAGAAAGGCTTGCAAAAGAGGCGCTCAGAGCAGCCGAGATTGAAGATGCGGCAGGATCAACAGAGGCAAGCAGAGCAAAACTTGCAGCTGCCACAGCAACACTGAGCAAAGCAAGCGCGGCAAAGGCGTCTGCCTCTAAAGCACTCGCAAAAGCAAGCGAGGTAATTCAGCAGATTAAAAACCAAAAAGCAGCTGCGGAAGCTTTGGAAAAAGAGTGGAACGGGACTATATCCGGTGCTGTTCCTGCGGCGAAGAGCGTAAAAGCGAAGGCTGCCAAGAAGAAGATTAAGGTTAGCTGGAAGAAGAATACCAAGAAGAATCTCAAGAAATATGACAGGGTAGAGATTCAGGTATGCCCGGATAGAAACTTCCAGAGGATCAATACGAAGAGAGTAGAGGTCAAGAAGAGCAAGAAGAGTGCTACAATAAAAGGACTCAAGAAAAAGACTACCTACTATGTGCGTGTTCGCGATGTAAAAGGGTCGGGCACAGGCAAATTGGTATCTAAGTGGTCCAAGGTAAAAAAGGCTAAGGTAAAGTAATCACAGAGATGTAAAAAAGAGTTCAGTCAAAATACCATTTAACCCTTCCGATGACGACAGCCTGACGAAGGGTTTTTGGTAGGGACAATTGAGCTCTAATCCTTGCTACTATAGTGCATTTTTGATACAATTCATAAGTGCGACTTAAGGGCGTGAAAGCCTTTAAAATAAAGCGACCTGGGAGTAGATAGGTGCTGGTGTGCCTCGCGGTCTTCAAAACCGTTGTGAGGGGTTAGTAGCCTCTCGGATGAGTTCGATTCTCATATACTCCCGCCATTTATCAGACAGGAGGTCGGATCATGCAAAAACAGGAATTATTAAGAGGACTCCCCAAAGTTGACGAAGTGATGAGGCAGGAGTCTCTTGTTATGTTGGCAGAAGAGAAAGGCGAACTCCTCGTGACCGAGGCGGTCAGAGATGTCATCGCTGCCAAGAGAAACGAGATACTTGATTTGCTCGAGGAGACGGTAGAACTCTTTGATACGGATTCTATATCCATAGGGAACATCGCATCTGCTGCAGAGGAATTGCTAGTGCAAAAGGAAAAGAAAAAACTCTTTCCGGTAATCAATGCGACAGGCACCATACTTCATACAAACATAGGAAGAGCACCGCTCGGACAAGACGTCATGGACAATGTCGTAAAGGCATCGACAGGTTATTCCAGCCTCGAATATAACGTCAGCGCAGGCAAGAGGGGCTCCAGGCATGATCTGGTCGGAGAACTAATCAAGGAGCTGACGGGTGCTGAGGACGCAATGGTCGTCAACAACAACGCAGCTGCCACCATGTTAGTTCTCGCAACTCTGGGCAAAGGCAAAGAAGTCGTTGTTTCGAGGGGAGAACTCGTAGAAATTGGCGGCTCATTCAGGATTCCGGACATAATGAAGCAGTCCGGAGCTTATCTCACAGAGGTGGGTACGAGCAATAAGACCAAAATTTCGGATTACGAGAATGTCATACTCACAAAAGATGACGTGGCAAAACTCGAATGGGACGATCTGGACCGCGGCATGGAGAGATTCGAGACCGGAGCTCTCATGAAAGTGCACAAATCCAATTACGATATTATCGGATTTACTGAAGAGACGACTATAGAAGAACTAGCAGAGCTCGGGGAAAAGAAAGGCATACCTGTAATCTTCGATATGGGCAACGGTCTGATGCTCGATATGTCGGAATACGGGCTCAACGAGCCTACTATACCGGCATCTCTCAAAGCGGGAGCGGACGTAGTGCTGTTCAGCGGAGACAAACTCCTCGGCGGACCGCAGGCGGGCATCATAGTCGGTAAGAGAGAGTATATCAAGGCCATGAAGAAGCACCCGCTGGCAAGGGCTCTCAGAGTGGACAAGATGACATTTGCCGCATTAGAAGCGACACTTCTTAAATACAGAGATCCTAAACTTGCCCTGAGAGACATACCTGTGCTCAGGATGATAGCATCGAGCGAAGAAGTGCTGAGGGAAAGAGCGGAGAGACTCATCGAGGCGATTAAGAAGGCAAACAAAGACGCTGTTTGTGAGATAGTCGAAGTCGAGGATCAGATAGGAGGCGGCTCTGCTCCTTTGGTCAGACTTCCGGGACTTGCCGTATATGTTCAGGACGGAAACAAATCCGCCGACAGGACAGAGAGAAAGCTCAGAAAAGCTGAGATTCCTGTAATAGCAAGGATAAACGACGACAGACTACTTTTATGTGTACGCACTATTACGGATGATGAGATAGATTTAATTGCAGAGGCACTCAGATAGATGAAAAATATAATAATAGGTACCGCAGGTCATGTAGACCACGGTAAAACAACATTAATAAAGGCTCTGTCCGGAATAGACACAGACAGGCTCGATGAAGAAAAGAAAAGGGGAATTACGATTGAACTCGGATTCGCCCATATTCCGAACGATTCGGGATACAACATCGGAGTCATAGATGTGCCGGGACACGAGAAATTCATCAAAAATATGCTGGCAGGAATCGGCGGCATAGACTTTGTACTGTTTGTGGTTGCAGCTGACGAAGGCATAATGCCTCAGACTAAGGAACATTTTGAGATTCTCAGCGCTCTCGGCATTGATGACGGTATAATTGCAGTTACCAAGACCGATATGGTCGATGAGGAATGGCTTGAGATGCTGATAGAGGACGTAACGGACTACTTCAAAGGCTCTTTCCTCGAGGGCAAACCAATCATCCCGGTCAGTGCAGCTACAGGGGATAATCTCGACGTCCTTATGGATGCGATTATCGAGAAATGCGACAGAGAGAATAAGAGAAGAGAAGAAAAGGAACTCTTCAGGCTTCCGATGGATAGGGTGTTTACCATGCAGGGCTACGGCACCGTAGTAACGGGAACACTGATGGACGGAAGCGTATCCACAGGAGATGAGGTTCTGGTATATCCGGAGGGCACAAAGGCCAAGATAAGAGGCATACAGACCTACGGCAAAGACACAGACAGCGCTCTTGCGGGTCAGAGAACGGCAATCAATCTCTCCGGAGTGGATAAAGATGAACTGAAGCGCGGAGATGTGCTGGCATATAAAGGCTCAGCTGTTTCAACTATGATGCTGGATGTAAAACTCAAGATATTTAATTCAGCGGATAAAACAGTACTTAATAACAGCAGAGTGCATCTGTATACAGGCGCGAGCGAAGTCCTTTCAAAGGTAATTCTTCTCGACAGGGATGCTCTTAGCGCAGGGGAGGAGTGCTACGCGCAGCTCAGGCTCGAAGAGCCGATAGCAGTCAGACGCGGTGACAGGTTTATAATCAGGTTTTACTCGCCTATGATCAGCATAGGCGGAGGCAGGATAATCGACGCTCTGCCTGCAAAACATAAAAGGAACAAAGAAGAAGTGCTTGCCGGCATGAAAGTGCTGGACAGCGGAAGCATAGAGGATATCGTTCTCGCCAAAGCCGGAGAGAGGCGTTTCATCAAACAGGATGAAATGGCTGAGGAACTCGGCATTTTGAAGTCAGAGATGAACGAGGCTGCTGATAAGGAAATCAAAAGCGGCAGACTTATAAGGCTCTCAGACAATACGCTGATGAGCGAGACTAAGTTCTCATTCCTTAAAACCGGCGTAGAGAACCTTATCAATGATTATCATACAGACAATCCTCTCGCGGATGGAATTCCGAGGCAGGAGCTTTTGTCGAGACTCAGCAGCAAGTGGCACATAGATGATGAGAAACCCTTGCAGGCACTGGTTAAATACCTTATCGAGAGAGCTGTGATAGAAGATCACGGCAAATCGATAGCGCTTTCCGGTTTCAGCATAGAATACAGCGAAGAGCAACTTGCAATAAAAGACAAAATTGCCGGCATGTATAAGGAAGCCGGAATTGAAGTGATTAGGACAGAAGATATCCTGAAAACAGTAGGAGATGCAGGACTTGCCAAGGCGATGCTCGAAGATCTTGCGGAGGAGGCTGCGATAGTAAAGCTCAATTCCTCGTACTATATAGATAATGATGCATGGAATAAAGCCCTCGATGTTGCAAAGAGTTTCAGCGGCAGTTTCACTATCGCTGAGTTTAGGGATAAGATCGGGACTTCGAGAAAATATGCATCCGAACTGCTTTCGGCAATGGACAATATGGGTATAACAAGGTTTAATAACGACGCCAGGGAGGTAATCGGAAGGTAATGGATGCAGCAATGGCAAAGAAAACAGATAAAAATATATCGTCAAGGAATAAAAGGAAACTCATAATAAACAATGTACTGACAGTATTCAATATCTTACTGCTTGTTGCTGCGGTCGTATTGGCAGTGATGGTGCTGACGGGCTGCTCAAAAGAGCCGGAACGCTATCCGGAGGCAGAGGCAAAGGTCGCTGCTGAACTTGACAGCATCAAATCCGCAGATGTTTCGGATGACTCAATGAAGATTTTTACGGAAGATGTTTCCGGAGAAGTCGACGGTTCCATGCTGGAGGGATATGTATCCAAACTCAAAGACTTTGACTATGAGATTTTGGGTAGCCACAAAGCGGAAGAAGATGACAGCGTAGACGTACATGTGAGAATAACCACATACGACTTCGCCAACGAGTATCTGAGAGCATGGAACGAGCATATGGCGACGGCCGAAGAAGACCGCTGGCAGAGCCAATTCTATTCTTTCCTATTACTGAGACTGGGCTCTGTATCGAGCAAGGACTATGTATCAGACGTTCATGTTGCATGCACGGATCCGGAGGGAAACGGAAACTGGGAGACAGACCTGAAATCAAACAAAGAGATTATGAATGCAATATCAGGCGGCATGCTTGCTGAAATTGAAAACCTCATGACAGATGATGTGGTAATAGATCAGGACGAAGTAAACGAGTAATAAACCGATAATGGAGGGAATACAAATGGCAAATCAAACAGATGAAATCAGAACTGATAATCAAACACCCGAGGACTGCACGCACGATTGCAGCACATGCGGATCGGACTGTCCGTCCAGAGATGGTGGCGGTATTCAGAAAGCCGAACTCAATGAGCACAGTTCAATTAAGAAAGTAATTGGTGTCGTATCGGGTAAAGGCGGAGTCGGAAAGTCCATGGTAACTGCTCTTTCCGCACTCGCAGCGTCGAGGCACGGATATAAGACGGGAATTATGGATGCGGATATCACCGGACCATCTATTCCTAAGATGTTCGGAGTGCATAGAAGGGCAGGAGCTTGTGAATTCGGAATCCTCCCTGAGGAGACACCGATGGAGATTAAACTCATGTCCATCAATCTCCTTACGGAAAACGAAACAGATCCCGTAGTATGGAGAGGACCGGTCATAGGCGGAGTCGTAGAGCAATTCTGGACAGAAGTTGTGTGGGGAGACCTCGATGTACTCTTCATAGACATGCCACCGGGAACGGGCGATGTACCGCTGACGGTATTTCAGTCGCTTCCTATCGACGGAATTATCGTTGTAACTTCACCTCAGGATCTCGTATCGATGATCGTAGCCAAAGCTGTCAATATGGCCAGACTCATGAACATTCCTGTACTCGGACTTGTAGAGAACATGAGTTATTACGAGTGCCCTGACTGCGGAGCTAAGCACGAGATATTCGGACCGAGTCAGGCGGAGGCAGTAGCTGTAACAAACGGTATCAAGCTACTCGAGAAACTTCCGATTAATCCGCTTCTTTCTACGGAAGCAGATCAGGGAAAGATAGAATTTAACGAAGGAACGGAGATGGAGTCCATACTCGAAGTACTCGAGGGGCTGGGGCTCAAAGCATAAGAGGATAATAAATTGGGTGAATTAATAAGACTTGAAGGCATAGTCAAAAGCTTTGATGACAATGTAGTGCTTAACGGAATAGACCTTTCGGTAGATGAGAACGAGTTTGTCACTCTGCTCGGCCCGTCGGGCTGCGGCAAGACAACGACGCTCAGGATAATCGCCGGATTCGAAAAACCTGACGAAGGCAGGGTCTATTTTGATGGGAAAGACATCACGGACATGCCTGCAAACCAAAGACCGGTAAATACAGTATTCCAGAACTATGCGCTCTTTCCTCACATGAGCGTGGGAGAGAATATCGCATTCAGCCTCAGAGTGAAAAACAAAAGCGAAAAAGAGATAAGGGACAGGGTAAAAAAGGCCCTTAAGCTCGTAAACCTCAAAGGCTTTGAAAACAGGAGAATAGATCAGCTTTCGGGAGGACAGCAACAGAGAATCGCCATGGCAAGAGCCATAGTAAACGAGCCGAGGGTGCTTCTCCTCGACGAGCCTCTTGGCGCGCTCGATTTAAAGCTCAGGCAGGAGATGGAGTACGAGCTCGTAAGACTTAAAAATGAGCTCGGCATCACGTTCATATATATCACGCACGACCAGGAGGAAGCTCTGACTATGTCGGATAAGGTCGTCGTAATGAACGAGGGATACATCCAGCAGGAGGGCTCTCCTCAGGAGATTTATGATGAACCTGTAAATGCCTTTGTAGCCGATTTTATCGGAGACAGCAATATACTCTCAGGACAGATGGTCGATGAAAGAGTAGTGAGAATCGACGGGGTGGACTATCCGTGCATAGACGGTACGGAGGAGGGTTTCCCGCCGAGGAGGAGAGTAGATGTCGTAATAAGGCCGGAAGATATAGACATCGTGCCTTACGGCAAAGGCCTTTGGAACGGAACTATCACATCCAAACTATTTATCGGAGTCCACTACGAGATGCTCGTCCAGAGCGAAGACGGCAAGATAGAATGGTTGCTCCAGAACTACGACCAGCACGATGTGGGTGAAAAGATAGGCATGTATGTAGATCCCGAAAACATTCAGATCATGCATAAGCCGAAGAGCGAGGCTGAATCAGCCATAGAGATAGACCTTTAATGAAAACAAACTTAATTGCCAAAAAACCATATATTACGCCATTTGTGATATGGATAATCGCGGGGACCATCATCCCTCTGATTTCCATTGCTTATTATGGATTTACGAGCAAAGACGGGGGCTTTACTTTTGCGAATATAATTGCCATGTTCAGGCCGGATCACATGCAGGCTCTCGGGCTGTCTCTCTTGCTCGCATTCGTAAGCACGGCGATTTGCCTGATTATTGCATTTCCTATGGCCATGATCCTGAGGGAAAGCAAGTTCGGTAAGCAGGGATTTCTCATTTTCATCATCATACTTCCGATGTGGATGAACTTCCTGCTCAGGACTATGGCATGGCAGGTTCTGCTGGAACGTCAGGGCGTCATCAACGCGATTATCACTGCAGTCGGGCTCCCGAGACAGGAACTCATGAACACACCGGGGGCCATCGTGCTCGGCATGGTATACGACTTCCTGCCGTTTATGATACTTCCGATTTATAACACGGTATCCAAAATCGATAACAGCATGATAGAGGCTGCATACGATCTCGGAGCCAGCAAGAAGACAGCATATACAAAGGTAATCCTGCCGCTTTCGGTGCCGGGCATAGTCTCGGGCATCACGATGGTATTCATACCGGCGCTCACGACATTTGTAATTTCAAACATGCTGGGCGGAGGAAAGATAAACCTGATAGGTAACATAATAGAGCAGGAGTTTACGATCAATTCCAACTGGTATCTCGGATCGGGACTTTCGCTGGTCATGATGGTATTCATCATAATCAGCATGCTGCTCCTTCAGAAATTTGATAAAACAGGAGGCGCAAACCTCATTTAATGAAAAAGGCAATAGGACGTATTTACATCTTAATCATTATGTTATTCCTGTATCTTCCGATACTGACGCTTATCGTGCTGTCATTTAATGATGCGAAGTCGATGTCGGTATGGACGGGATTCAGCCTGCATTGGTACGAGGAACTCTTCCAGAGCAGACTGATGATGGGGGCGATCGTAAATACGTTCTCGATCGCGATCCTCGCTGCGCTGATCGCGACCATCGTCGGGACGATGGCTGTCCTCGGCATGCCGGCTCTCAGGTCGAGGACCGAGAACGTACTGATGGGCATCAACAACATCCCGATGCTCAATGCAGACATAGTAACGGGTATAGCCCTGATGCTTTTCTTCCTGATGATAGGAGCACCGAGGGGCTACACGACCATACTGTTCAGCCACACGGTTTTCTGCGTTCCGTACGTGGTGCTTTCGGTAAGACCGAGAGTCAACAAGAATACAAACAAACTCTACGAGGCAGCACTCGACCTCGGCGCATCTGAGAGTTACGCATTCAGAAAGATTGTGCTTCCTGAGCTCTGGCCGGGAATCACATCGGGATTTCTTCTGAGTTTCACGATGTCGGTCGATGATTTCATCATCACTTACTTCACCAGAGGAGCCGGAATCAACACCATATCCACGCTCATATACAGTGAGGTTAAAATAGGTATCAGGCCGAGCCTTTTCGCACTCTCGACGATAATATTCGTCGTAGCACTGCTTGTGCTCCTGATAGTCAACATCAGGCAGGACAGGGCAGAGAGAAACGCTTTGGCTGACATATATTGAAAGGATAAAAACACATGGCATTCAGATACTACTATGCAGACATAATCAGGGATAAAATGCCTGAATTCCGCGGCACGGATGAAGAACTTCAGGAGAGGATAGACAATATCAGCCTGCTGTACAATTCGGCTATCAAGGTGCTCGAGACCAGGCTCAAAATATTGTCCGACGACTTTGACAAAACTCATTCATATATGCCTATACACCACGTACAGTCCAGACTCAAAACTTTTGAAAGCATCATGGAAAAGGCGGGCAGGTACGGCATAGAAGATCCGATTAACAATCTGGATACAGTAAGGCGAGAGATATTGGATATTGCAGGAATCAGAGTAATCTGCAATTACGAAGAGGACCTTCACACCATGTCAAATCTGCTCCTCGCACAGGAAGACATTGAAATGATCAAGGTCAAGGACCACTGCGATAAACCAAAAGAAAGCGGATACAGAAGCCTTCACGTAGTGGTGGCGGTCCCTGTGTACCTCGTAAACACCAGGAAAATGGTACC
>CADAJM010000036.1 GCA_902788245.1 uncultured Eubacteriales bacterium
GATAATGAAGCTGCATAAAGATACTGATGCATTTAAGGTTCTTATTTCAAACGTCAGTGAACGCACGGGGTACCGTGAAGATGTTTTGGAGAAGGACTACTATGTAACACTGATTCTTGAAGAACTGGCTGACTACCAAAGAGATGGTCTCAAGGCTTTTTTTAAAGGCGGTACAGCCTTATATAAGGCCTTAAAGAAGACAAATAGGTTTTCCGAGGATATAGATTTATCAGTAGATACAAGGGATTGTTCAAGGACACAAAACGACAAGAGGCTTGAAAGAGCAACGAAAAAATATAAATCGCTTGAAAGAGATCCTTCTGCCGGAAGAACAAATCGGTCAGAAGTCATTGCAGTGTATATTTATGATCCGGTAGCAAGCTTTGATTCTGAAGATGCTTTGCAGAGATTTGGAAGAGTAAAAATCGAGGCCACATCTTTTACTATCAGTGAGCCGATGGAAAAAATGATAGTTTCGACTATGCTTTATGATTATGCGTTGGATCAGGAGCGTGATATTCTGGAAAAAGATTATGACGTAAAGCCTTTTGAAATAGAAACAATATCACTGGAAAGGGTGATTTAGCAGTTTTAGAAAAACAATCATTTGTGCAGAAGTTTATAAAAGATAAATCTTTAATGCGTAAGATACTGGATATTCGTTTAGAGGAAGAGATGGGAAGGTTGGATGGAATTTCTGAAGTTAGACCAAAAGACTTTATATTCTTTAAAAGTATAGATAGCAATCAAAACATACAGCGAGCATATCAGGTTATGCAGAATCAGTATGTAATGCTTGAGAATGACAGGATTCCTTTCGATGATGCTGTAAACGCTGTTAGAAGAATCGAAGCTAAGTTGAAAAAATCGAAAGAGTGGATGAAGTAGTATATTTTTTTAGTGTGGTAAAATTAATGTGAAACGCATAGCGATTGAAGAAAAAAGGAGAATCAATGTCTAAAATAATCAATACCGTAGGCAAAGCATCAAGAAATATGTATGTTCTGGAACAGGCGGCACGTACGATGGATGCGTTTAGCGTGCTTGCGGAGTCACCGCTTCCGGACGAATTAAAACTGGAGATTTATAAAGACTTCAAGAAACTAAAAAGGAAGCAAATGATTTTGCTCCCTGTTATTCTTGTTGGATGGATTGTGTTTGTGTCACTTGTTATGACAGGACTTGATATTATGACAGACTTTTCAATATTGAATCTTGTAGAAAGTTCAGTGCTAATGATGCTGCTCTTTGGAGCCTTGATTGCAATTCCTATTTATCTAATATTCAAGAGTATATTCAAAGGCGATACTAAATGGGACACTTACTATGAATGGTATAAAGATAACGAAAAGAGTAGTCATTATTCCGCAGAAGGTCTTTTCAGACTTTTCGGAATAGAAGAGGAGACGGCGATAGAGTCGAACGAACGGATAGCCGCAGAGATGAAGGCACAAGGTAAAACACCAGAGCAGATTAGTGCGGTAATAAAAGCAAGAGAAGACTATCAACTGGAGAAAGGACTTCGTCCCGAAACCGAAGAAGAAGAAAACAACCGCCTGAAAGAGCAGATGAGAGCAAACGGGTATACCGAAGAGCAGATAGCAGATGCTTTTGGGGAGAAATGCGCTATAGAAAGGAACAATTAACTAATGAAAAAGATACTATTCGTTTGCCACGGCAATATTTGCAGGAGCCCGATGGCGGAGTTTGTGATGAAGGACATGCTGAGAAAGCGCGGACTCGAGGGTGAGTTCGAGATTGCGTCTGCAGCAACGAGTACGGAGGAGACAGGAAACGGCGTATATCCTCCTGCAAGGAGAAAATTGGCTGAGAACGGAATAGGTGTCGCGGGAAACGAGCTTGGCGTGTCGAATCATCATGCGCATAGGATGACTCAGGCTGATTATGACTACTATGACATGATAATTTGCATGGATCATAACAATCTCAGGAACCTCAACCGAATCGTAGGTGAGGATAAAGAGGGGAAGGTCAGCCTCATGCTCGACTATACGGACAGGGCAGGCGGAGAGGTTGCAGACCCTTGGTATACAGGAAACTTCGATGCCACATGGGTGGATGTTACGGAAGGCTGCAATGCATTGATAGATGAGATAATGGGGAGCGTGCGATGAACAGCGGTAAGAGATGGGTTTATCTTGGTATTGCTGCGGTTTTGCTCCTGTTTCTGGGGCTGATATATGCCTGGTCGATATTCAGGGCGCCTATAGCTGAACTGTATCCTGACTGGAGCATAGCTCAGCTCTCTTTAACCTTTACCATTTCGATGATTTTCTTCTGCCTGGGAGGTTTCGCAGGCGGACTTATGAGCAAGAAGTTCAGTCTGAGGGCAAGGCTGCTTCTTTCTGCTGCGATGCTCTTTGCAGGTTTCTTCACTGTTTCGATGATGAACACTTCGAATGCGTCGTCAAGCCTTGGCTTGCTTTATGTGTTCTACGGGGTGCTCGGGGGCGGAGGAGTCGGAGTCGCGTACAATACGGTCATATCCGGCATCAACAGGTGGTTTCCGGATAAAGTGGGACTTGCATCGGGCATAATGCTGATGGGATTCGGTCTCGGCGGTCTTGCGCTCGGCTCAGTGGTGAATTCATTGATAGGACGCATGGGCGTCCTGGCAGTGTTCAGGCTTTTGGCATTTGTAATTGCGGCCGTATGCGTGCTCGCTGCTTTTTTCATTAAACTTCCGACAGACGGAGAAGTGCAGACTGATGTGAAGAAGCAGACAGATGATGCTGTTAACTACAGCAGCGCGGGAATGCTCAGGACTTCGAAGTTCTGGATCTTTACATTATGGGTAATACTTCTTAATTCCGCGGGACTTCTCGTGATAAACAGCGCAGCTGATATCTCCGTAGCATTCGGCGGAACTGCCGTGCTCGGGATGATAGTATCTTTATTCAACGGAGCCGGCAGGATAATCGCAGGGAATAATTTCGACAGACTCGGAAGAAAGCCTACGATGCTGATCAATAATATGTTTATGCTCCTTGCAGGCGTCATGCTGACTCTCGGTGCGCTGAGTGGGAGGTATGCGTTCGTGCTTTGCGGCCTTGTACTGGTGGGGCTCGCATACGGAGGATGTCCGACCATTACATCGGCATATATCAATAGAACTTTCGGGCCTGCGAACTTCTCTACGAATTTCAGCATTGCCAATTTCAGCCTCATCCCTGCGGCCACGATAGGACCGATGATATCTTCTGCACTCCTTACGTATTCCGGAGGAAGTTACGATACCAATTTTTATGCTATAATCGCCTTTGCTTTGGCATCATTTGTATTCAATATCCTTTTGCATTAGCAAGGCATTGTATGAGAGAATATAAAAGGTTAGAGTGGTTTAAGAAAGGATATAGAAATGAAAAAACTGACGACGTTAATTATACTGCTTCTTGTAGCTGCTCTTGCACTTGGCGGAGTGTATTTCTACAGGGATTATCAGGCCAGGCAGAAAGTCACGGCGGATATGCTGGAGGCCAAGCTTGAGGATGCATCGGATCTGACAACTCAAAAGCTGATTTACCACGGCGTTGTTGAATCCGAAAGCGGCGGCGTGCCTATTCTTACCAAGGAAACATTCCTCATGACTTACAAAGCGGTGGTTCGCGCAGGTTTTGATATCTCCAAGACTGAGATCGACGTGGCAGACGATAAGGTTACAGTTACACTGCCTGCCATGGAGATTCAGGAAGTGACCATAGATCCGAACGAGATAAAGACGTACAACACATCACTGACTCTGATTAAGCCGGATGGTAAAGAAGAACTTAAAAAGGCTCTGGTCAAGGCCGAGGATGATGCAAGAAAGAAAGCCGAGGAAGAGGGCTTGCTCGAAGCAGCATCTTCAAATGCCGAAACACTGGTAAAGAGCCTGTTTGAGGACGCAGTGGGTAAAAGAGAAATAGTCGTAAAACACAAATAGCCGATGAGAGCAGTAAACAAGAGAAGAATATACAATGCGCTACAGTGGTCATGGGGTTTGCCTCAGACTCTGGCCGGATTCGCGCTGTACATGGCGCATAGAGGGAGAGAGCACTATGACTACGGCGGTGCCAAGGTAACGGTTTGGGACAGGAGCGATGGCGTATCGCTCGGGAAATTCATTTTCGCGCCGGATGATGAGCATATGCTGAGCCACGAATACGGACATACCAAACAGTCGCTTTTGCTCGGACCCCTCTATCTTCCGCTTATAGGACTTCCGTCGCTTATATGGAACAGACTTCCGTATTTCAAAAGTTTCAGAAAAAAGACAGGAAAATCCTACGATTCGATTATAATAGAGAGGAGCGCAACCTACCTCGGGAAATCGGGGAGGGGTGCTCGCAGGTAATAAGGTATACAGTTAAAACAGGTTAGTTAAAATGGCAAAGGAAGAAAGACACGTAAAGACAAGATTTAAAAAGTTCAAGGAGCTGTCCAAGGGTAAGAAAATTCTCAGGATATTAGGGCTCCTTATAGCTGTCGGCGTTATAGGCACGGCTGCACTAATCGGACACACCGCGTACAAAGTAGGGAAGATTAATCAGGATACCCTGTACAACAATATAGACAGATCGTCCATACTCTACGATGTAGACGGAGAGGAGATAGACACCCTCCACTACACGGAGGACAGGACTATAGTTCCTATTGAAGACATGCCGGACAATCTGAAGAACGCATTCATAGCCATAGAAGATAAAACCTTCTATAAACACCATGGATTCAATTTCAGGAGAATGTTCGGTGCGGTTCTGGCTAAACTGACCGGAAGGTCTTCGTCGATAAGCGGAACATCAACCATAACTCAGCAGCTTGCAAGAAATGCATACCTCGCTGAGATAAAGAGCCAGAGAAGTATAAGACGTAAACTGTCAGAGATGTATATAGCGTGGAGGCTCGAAAACAATCTGTCAAAAGATGAGATACTCGAGGCTTATCTCAACACCATATACCTCGGATACGGAAACTACGGAGTAAGTGCGGCTGCGAGGACATACTTCTCAAAGGAATTGGATGAACTGGACCTTGCGGAGTGCGCTGCTTTGGCGGCTCTTCCACAGGCGCCGGATGCATATGCGCTTATTACTACAGAGCCTGTAGAGGGTTCTGAAGAGATAAAGAATATCAATTATTACACCCTTGATTCACAAGATGAAGAGGAAGGCAGTTCGTATACATATACTGCTTATGACGAGGATGAAGAGGATGAAGAGGGTGAAGGAGAGGATACCGAGACGGTATTCTATTCCAATGATACATCCAAAGAAAGAAGAGACCTTGTGCTCGATCTTATGGCCGATCAGGGATATATATCCGACTCCGATGCGAGCGCGTCATATGTGAATATTATAGATATTCTTGAGCCGAGCTTTGAGAAGACTGAGTCTGCGTATACATATTTCAAAGACTATCTTGCGGATGTAGTTGCAAAGGACCTGATGGAAAAGTACAAAATGAGCGAAGAAGAAGCTCAGCGTACTGTATATACAGGCGGACTTAAAATTCATACGACTGTTGACAGTGATATCCAGAATGTCGTCTATGATGAATTCCAAGACGACAGCAATTTCCCTGACGCAGCAGACGGAAGCAAGGTTCAGGCCAGCATGGTAATAACCGAAGTCGGCACCGGACACATAACTGCGATGGTTGGCGGCAGAGATGCAAAAGGTTCAAAACTTTTCAACAGAGCGATAAGCCCGAGACAGCCGGGATCCTCCATCAAACCTCTTGCCGTATACGGTGCAGCTCTCCAAAAGAGCTATGAATATGCAAAGAAAAACCAGACATTCCCGTTTGTGGATTACGGATTTGACAAACAGGGAACCAAATACTGGGGAGACTATATTACGGCCAGTTCCGGAGTAATAGACGAACCATTGAAGATCAACGGAGAGATATGGCCGCAAAATGCGACGAGGAGTTTCTCGGGCAAGAACTCGTTCAGATCAGCCCTGCAGAAATCAATAAATACCTGCGCCGTAAAGATAGTATGGCAGGTAGGTCTTGAGTACTCTGCAGAGATGCTCGAGAAGTATAAGCTTTCAACAATAGTCACCGACCAGAATGAAGCGACGAATGACGTAAATCCGGCAGCTCTTGCTCTAGGTGCCATGACATACGGCGTAACACCTCTTGACATGGCGCTTGCATATGCGGTATTTCCGGGAGAGGGTGTGCTTCACAGCCCGGTGTGCTATACGAACGTAACGGACAGTGAGGATAATCTCCTTCTTGTAGGAAAGAGCGAAGAAAGCGAAGTCCTCGACAAGGGCGTCGCATGGATAATGACGGATCTGCTTAAATCAGTCGTCTCAAACGGACTGGGAAGCCCGGCCGCCATATCCGGCGTGCAGGTCGGAGGCAAGACGGGAACCACCAACGATACTTTCGATGTCTGGTTTGACGGATTTACTCCTGACTATTCAGCCGCTTTGTGGATAGGAACGGATCTCAATGTAGAGATGTACGGAACATCCGGGCAAGCAGCTGCTCTTTGGGGAAAAATAATGAGACAGATTCCGGGCGTCAAAGACGGAGCGTATCCTGCAATGCCGACAAATGTCGTAAAGAAAGGCGGGGAGTATTACTCTCTCGGTACAGACAAGAATCCGGGTAATTTCAAGGGTCATTCCGATAAAAAAGATAAAGATAATGACGATGATAAAGATAAGAAAGAAAAGACGGAGACAAAAACCGTAGTGCCGGATAAATCTTCAGAACCACCGGTTACCCCGGATAGCGGAGGTGGCGGAACGCCTTCCGGCGGCGGTGACCAAGGTGGCGGCGGCGACCAAGGTGGCGGCGGCGATCAAGGTGGCGGCGGTGACCAAGGCGGCGGTGGCGACCAAGGTGGCGGTGGCGACCAAGGCGGCGGCGGTGACCAAGGCGGCGACTCCGGAGGAGGAACCACACCGTAAAGACAATTAAAATCCCGAGCGATGCTCGGGATTTTAATTGTCTTTATTTGCTTATTTGACTCGCACTGATATCTCTCCGGAACTCAGAGCTGCTTCAGTGTCATCTTCGTATCTGACCTGAAGGCTGCAGTCATCATTAATGCCGATTGCAGTTGCTTTCCTTACTTCTTTAGGTGTTATGATGTCTATCTCTTTTCCCAGGACGAAAGATCTGTCTCTGTATTCATCTACATAAGATTTTTCGTCATTGAGATATATGCTCCAGAAATTGTTTAGAATCTCTGCTACGAGTTTATTGCGGCTCAAGCTTCCCGGTTTATCCAGGATGCTTCCTGCTGTGTCAGCCAGAGCGTCAGGAAAGCCGTTTTTAGGAGGGTAGAGATTGACTCCGATACCGACTACCACACAGTCGAGTTTGGCATCTTCAAGATTGTAAGAAGCTTCGCTGAGTATGCCGCTTACTTTGCGACCATCCACAAATATGTCGTTCACCCATTTGATGGAGGCTTTCTTATCTGTCAGTTTTTCTATGGCTCTGCATACTGCAACAGCAGTCATCGTGGTGAGCCTCACTATTCCTGCCCCGTGGAAATCTTCAGGTACGATGAGCATACTCACATACACTCCCGTGTCGGCAGGGGAATAGAAAGTGCGACCTCTGCGTCCTCTTCCTGAAGATTGAGAACTGGCTATTGCGACATAGCCGTTGCTTTCACCGGCATTTGCCTTTTGTTTGCAGATATTGTTTGTAGAATCTACGCTTCTGAAAACTTCCAGATGAAGATTCTTGCAATCATCTGAAAGATATTCGTTTATTGCGGGAACGGATAGTATATCCGTATCTTTGGAAAGGCAATAGCCTCTGTTAGTTACGGCAGCAATATCAAAACCCTCCTTTTGGAGTTTTTTTACAGCCTTCCACACTGCGGTCCTGGATACTCCGAGGTTTTGGGCTATATACTCACCCGAAATGAAGTGGCCTCTGTTCTTTTCGAACAGTGCCAACAATGTCTCTTTTGTTGTCATCTTCTCACCTTTAATTAAAGTGAATCATCTGAATACTTTATAGCTGTTGACTATAGTTTACATATAAAAGTTAGTATTATCAACCTAGTTGACAATTTGGTTCACATTAAATACATCTTATGTGCATGTGCGCTGATGTTATTATGAGATATGGTAAAATAATCAAAAGGATATCAGTCGATTACATAAGGAGAAAAATATATGAAGGCTGAACTGCTTGCTCCTATCGGAGGAAAACCGCATTTGATTGCAGCCGTAAACAGCGGAGCGGATGCTGTGTATATGGGTGGTGTTGCATTTAACGCAAGGGTTTTTGCAGAAAACTTTAGTGATGAAGAACTGCCCGAAGCAATCAGATATGCACATGCGCATGGTGTAAAAGTCTATATGACGCTTAATACTTTGGTGAGAGATGATGAACTTGCCAGGGCTTTTGAATATGCAAATTATGTATACGGGCTTGGTATAGACGGACTCATAATACAAGATCTCGGACTTGCGAGATTGCTTCACAAATATCTGCCGGAACTGCCGCTGCATTTCTCGACGCAGGGGACTTTGTACAACAAAGAAGCCCTGCCTGCGGCGAGAGCGCTCGGCATCAGACGTGTAGTGCCGGCCAGAGAGCTCAGCCTGGAAGAGATAAAAGAGCTCTCTGATGCAGCGGCCGCTACGGATCCTCCTATAGAAGTCGAGGTATTCGTCCACGGAGCGCTGTGCATGTGCTATTCGGGACAGTGCCAAATGAGCAGGCTGCTCGGACAAGGCAGCGGCAGGAGCGGAAACAGAGGAACCTGCGCTCAGCCTTGCAGACAGGCATACACCGACGAAAGCGGCAAAACTTACTATGCGCTAAGTCCAAAAGACCTCTGCCTGGTCAATCACATCCCGGAACTAATATCTGCAGGTGCAGCTTCATTTAAAATAGAAGGCCGCATCAAAAGTCCGGAGTACGTAGCTGTAGTTACAAGAATATACAGAAAGTACATAGATAAATATGACAGTTTGCTTCGCGAGTTCGGAGCAGAGGAGGCTGCCGCAAAGTATGAAGTCGATGAAAAAGATCTGATGATGCTCAGGCGTGTGTTCAACAGAGGAGATTTCACGGAAGGATATCTTTTCGAAAACCCCGGAGAGGACATTCTGTCCGGAGCGAGTCCCAAAAACCAAGGCATATTCCTCGGACGCGTGGTGGCTCTTATAGACAGTGAGAATAAAGTGACCGAGGCAGACGAAAGAGCGGCTGTGCGCGGGGCGCTGAGGAGAGGCAAAGTCCTGGCATGCATCAGCATGGATAAAGCCGCAAAGGAGATGGGCGCATACCTGACATCCGGAGACGGACTCGAGTTCAGATCTGAAGAGAAGGAATATCTCGTGAGCAATCCTGCCGGCGGAGTTACCACATATGTAAAAGATATAGGGGATGATTGCTACATAATCGGCGATTTTGACAAGGAAGTTTCCGGAGGAGACCTCGTATACAAAGTGACCGACAGCAAATTGGCAGAAGAAGCTCTGGATATGGCGGAGCGAAAGCTCCCTGCAACAATGCAGTTTACCGCAAGAGAAGGACAGTATCCGACGCTGGTGATGACAGATGTCAGGGCGGGATACAGCGCGGAGATTACCGCAGACTACAAAGTAGAGAAGGCAAACAGAACTCCGACTGATGCAGAACGCATCGAAGACAGTCTGAGAAGACTCGGAGATACGACGTATACAACGGGTATGACCGGTATAGATGTGCAGATAGACGATGGCATTATGATGCCGCTTTCCCAGGTTAATCGTATGAGAAGAGAAGCTGCGGATGAACTTTTGGACAACAGGCTGCGTGCTGTAATCAACTCAAGAACAGCTAAACTTGATAGGACTCGGATAGACGATATCAAAGAATCCGAAGGGCTGGGAACAAACGCTCTCGATGCTTCGATTTATCCCGCAAAAATAAGGGGAAACAAAGCTAAGCCTGTTCCGATTGAAGAATTCATGGACAGGTATAAAAACGGAAACACAGATGCATCGGAGATTCCTTATGTGCTGAATGTATCCAAAGGCAAACTCGATAAATATCTGGAGGAAAACTTCGATGAGATAGCAGGCGTTGTAAGAGATGCAGGTATACTTATAGGAAATCTCGGCTGGTTGGCGAGATTCAAAGATGCAGGAGTTCCCGTTTATGCAGACTACGGACTTAACGTGTTTAACAACCAAGCCAAACTCTTCATCGAAGAGCTTGGAGCCGAGCTGTATATGCCGTCTCACGAGACGGATGTAAAGGATGAGAGAGGTATTCCTCTCATGATTACAGAACATCCTATAGAAGCAGAACGCTTAGTTGACAGAAAAGGCGAAGCGCACAGGGTAGAGCGCTCTGACTCGGGTGACAAGACTCTTATATACTGAATTTGAAATAGTTTCTTGTTAAAATAAGGTCAAATGTCTGACAAAGGCTCTTTTGTGATATACTAAATCCGTTAGAGTTTTCTTACAAACATAAATCAAAGAGATATATATCAAAAAGGAGGAACACATATGGCAGATCAAAAAACGATTGATAAAGTTAAAGAACTGCTGGAGATGAATGCTTATGCACCTCTAAAGGAAGCGGCCGAAAAATGGCTTGCAACAGCAGACGAAAAATATGATGTAAAAGATAAAGCAGCAAAGGCATGGGACAAACTCGGTGATGCAGCTGATGCATTTGCCGGAGCTTCTGACAAATTCAACGAAAAAATGGGAGAGATGAGTGATAAGGTAGCTGATGCTGCAGATAAACTGCAGGATAAGGCAGAGCCTGCACTCGAAAAACTCGCAGAAGCGGAACTCGTTAAGAAACTTAAAGAGGGTATTTCTACTTTCTCAGATAATATCGAACTCTTCGGATCCGAAAAGGGAATCGAAATTGTAGGCAGCAAGGAAATTGCCGATCAGATTAAAGAACACGCCGAAAAGATGAAAGCCGAAGGTAAAGAATTCTGTGACTGCGAGGCTTGCACAAAGGCCAAGGAGATCCTCAAAGAACTCGGAGAAGATATTGGCGAATAAATCGTTATTGTTATCAGCAATACGCACTGAAGGAGTATTGAATGGAGAATCATAAAATAGTAGTACTCGACGGATATTGTGAAAATCCGGGAGATATCAGCTGGGAGCCGCTCGAACAGTACGGTGAAGTAACTGTATATGACAGGACATCATATGAGGAATCAAGCCTTATAGCAGAGAGAATAGGCGGTGCTGACGTAGTCGTTATGAACAAGACGCCTATCAGCAAAGAGACCATGGATAAGTGTCCGAATCTCAAAGCCGTACTCGTATTGGCTACCGGGTACAATGTGGTTGATGTCGCCTCTGCGAGAGAGCGCGGCATAGATGTAATCAACGTTCCTACATACGGCACGCAGATCGTAGGCCAATATGCTGTAAGCCTGCTTCTTGAGATTTGCTCACATATTGGGCACCACAGCAACGAAGTCAAGGCCGGCAGATGGGAACTCAACGAAGACTGGTGTTTCTGGGATTTCCCAATGATAGAGCTTGCAGGTAAAACAGCAGGCATCATCGGACTCGGAAGAATAGGCCAAACCACGGCTAAGATACTCGGAGCTATGAACGTGAATGTTCTCGCTTATGATGCTTTCCAGTCAGATGCAGGCAAAGCTCTGGCTACTTATGTAGAACTCGATGAACTACTGGCCAAATCCGATGTTATTTTCCTTCACTGCCCGCTCTTCCCCGAGACAGAGGGCATCATTAACAAGGATAACATCGCTAAGATGAAGGACGGAGTTATCATCATAAACAACAGCAGGGGCCAACTCGTGGTCGAGCAGGATCTCGCCGATGCACTCAAGAGCGGCAAAGTATATGCTGCTGCTGTCGACGTAGTATCAACTGAGCCGATACTCCACGACAATCCGCTACTCGGAGCAGATAATTGCATCATCACGCCGCATATTTCATGGGCAGCCAAGGAAGCGCGTCAGAGAATCATGGACATCACGGCGGATAACCTCAAAGCCTGGGCCGAAGGATCAGCTGTAAACGTCGTAAACTAAGTACGGACTGAAATCCGCAAAAGACTTGAATAATGAAAGCCAAAAGGTTAATATATACGGGCTGACTTAAGGTCAGCTCGTTTATTTTAATCGTCACATATGTGGCGGGAGCAGTTCGGGTCCGATATCCTGCTCCTTAAATATTAAAACCAAAGGAGAAAAGAATAATGTTTAAATCAAATCAAACCCGTTTCATTACAGAGGGTGCGGTGATTGCTGCGCTCTATGTAGTGCTTACACTCGTATTTGCGCCTATATCATTCGGTCCGGTGCAGGTCAGAATTGCAGAAGCACTTGCAATTCTCCCGCTTTTTACACCGGCGGCAGTTCCGGGACTGTTCGTAGGTTGCCTTATTGCCAATTTCATGGGTGAGGGCGTAATCTGGGACGTTGTTTTCGGAAGCCTGGCCACATTGATAGGGGCATGGGGAGGATATAAACTCAGATCAAACCGCTGGCTTGTTCCTGCTCCGACGGTTATAGCAAATACCTTGATAATACCGTTTGTGCTCAGATATGCATACGGAGTTGTCGACATGGCAATCCCGCTACTGATGCTCAGTATATTTGCCGGCGAAGTGGTCGGATGCTATATACTCGGAGAACTTCTGGGATCAGCACTGCTCAGCAGGAAATCTCGCATATTCGGTAAAGCAGAAGCCTGAAAATGAAAGCCAACAATAAAGGCAAACTCAATAACATAATAATCGTTTTGCTTATGACCCTGATTACAGCAGGGTCTTTTGGCGCTTTTTTGACTTTAACAATCGATGAGCCGCCGCATGAAGTAGCATATGCTGCAGCGAATAAAGCTGCGGTTCCGGTATATGTCATGAAGGATGACGGACTTGCCGATGCGGGAACTGTCACAAGAGGAACTGTGGTAGAGAAGTTCAAGGAAAGCGAAGAAATCGGAGGAAAGTCATACAACAGACTCGTGGATCCCGCTTCGCTACTCAATCAGGGTGATAAGTTTGAGGATGGGGATTACTATATGGAAAGCGAGAGCCTCGTCAAATCCAAGAGAGAAGTCGTAAAAGAAAAGAGCGTATTCGTCAGAACTCCTTCTACCATCTACAAAGAGGAGGCGGGACCGGCTATAGCGTCATTTGCCTCAAAAGGAAGCGAACTTAATGTAACGGGATATGATAAGCTCATGCCTGACGGAAGGGTGAGAAAGTACAAAGTTGCCTACGGAGAAGGGGACGATGCCGGAGAAGGATACGTATACGGCAAATACATGGTTTCAAATCAGGAAGAGGCCGATGCCGTATATGAGCCTGTATATGAGAAAGTAAAGAATGACAATTACGGCATGAAACTTTACGGAGGCAAGGCGGCGCATCTTGATTACTATCCTCGCGATGCAGTATCCATAGAGGGTAACGAGTTTTGCAAGGATGCAAAAGCCATGTACATAAACGGTACAGCCGCAGTTAAGCCAAAGAATTACGTGAAACTCATCGAATCCACGAATTGCAATTCGGTCGTAATAGATATCAAGGACGGATACCTCGCATATAAATCCGATGTAGCCAAGGAACTGTCTCCGAGGTCATATAAGACCGGATATGCGTCGGTAGAGGATTATAAAAAAGGAATTGATGCATACAGAGAAACGGGTGCTTATCTGATAGGACGCATAGTCGTATTTAACGACCCGATATATGCCAAGGATCATCCGGAGGATTGCATCAAGTATGGCGGTAACTCAGGTTGGCCGAGCGCGTTTTCGAGAAACGTATGGGAGTACAATGTCAGGCTTGCCATCGAGGCTTCAAAGCTTTTCGGTTTCAACGAGATACAGTTCGACTACGTCAGATTCCCGGAGAGCTCGTACGAGATGTCTAAATCCGGCAATGCGGATTTCAGAAACAAGTATAAAGAAGAAAAAGGGCAGGCCGTCCAGAACTTCTGCATTTATGCCGCAGATATGCTTCACGAAGAAGGCGTATATATGTCGGTGGATGTGTTTGGCGAGAGCGCATACGGATATATGACCGCATATGGTCAGTATTGGCCGGGCATAGCTAATGTTGTGGACGCCATAAGCGCAATGCCGTATACCGATCATATGGGAGGAGACGGAGCGTGGGAAAACCCATACAAAACACTGCTGACCTGGTCCAAAAGAGCAAAGAAGCAGCAGGCTAAGATTGAAGCTCCTGCCGCAGCCAGGACATGGATTACCGGCTACAATACGCCTCATTGGAATCCTACCGTAGACTACGATGCCAAGAAACTGCAAGATCAGGTCAAGGCGCTCAATAAGGCCGGACTTACAGGCGGCTTCATCCCATGGAATGCCGCATCCGATCTAGGGAAATACCGCCAATACAAAGATGTATGGAAATACGTAAATTCTTTTGTGGAATTTAATAGATACACAAATTCACCTGTTGCTAGATATAAAAATGAAATTTACAATATGCCATTTAACATGAATACTTTTGCT
>CADAJM010000037.1 GCA_902788245.1 uncultured Eubacteriales bacterium
CCTCGATGCCGCGTCTGAACTTAACAGGTTTGCCGCAGTGCGGACATTTGTCGCCTTCCTGAAGTTCTTTGATATCTGTTACGATGTCGCCTGTATAGTCTCTGCCGTAGCATACGCCGAGCATGTGGTGGTCGGCTTCGTTGGCGCCGGCGCACATATTGACCGTGCCTACGAGTTCAGAGTCTACTACTACCGTGCAGTTCTTGAGTCCCATAGGGCCCGTGAATCCGCCTACGATTCCGCAGGCTTCGCCCATTGCATCTTCATCGGCAAATTCGATGTAGTGAGCCGGGATGTCAAGAGCGTTGACGAGCTTGGTCATGTTGAGCTGTCTGTCGCCTCTGACAAATGCTGCTACGTATCCCTTAAGAGTAAGGTCTGTGTTGTAAGTTGCAAACATCAGAGCCTTGACCGATTTCTCTACCGGGAGTTTAAGGAAGTTGCAAACGTCCTCGATGGTCTTTGTCTCCGGTGTGAAGACCTTCTCCATTGGCTGCATTTCTTCTTTTACCGGCTCATCATCCACACACTCCGCTCTTTCTACTGTAGCTGCCATTCCGCATTCGTTACAGTAGAGGATGTCTGACTCACCCCAGTCGGAGAGAGCCGAGAACTCGTGGGACTTGGATCCGCCGATAGGGCCGTTGTCTGCCTCTACGATTCTGTAGTCGAGTCCGCAGCGTGTGAAGACTTTCTCATATGCATGATACTGTCTCATATATGCAGTGTGCATGTCTTCCTCTGTTGCGTCGAATGTGTATGCGTCCTTCATGATGAACTCTCTCGTTCTCAGAAGTCCGTATCTAGGACGAGCCTCATCTCTGTATTTAAACTGAATGTGATAGAGCGAGAATGGGAGTTCCTTGTATGAAGACCATTCTTTTCTTACAAAGTCAGTAAAAATCTCCTCGCATGTAGGGTTGAGCACGAAGCCGTTGCCGTTACGATCCTCGATTCTCCAGAGTTCAGGTCCGTATGCATACCATCTGCCGGTCTCCTGCCAGAGCTCTGCAGGGTTGATATGCGGCATGTAGATCTCCTGGCAATCCACATAGTCCATCTCTTCTCTTACGATCTGCTCTACTTTGCGTACGCTTCTCCATCCCAGTTTAGGATACATGTACACGCCTGCAGATTCCTGCTTGATCATGTTGGCTCTTACGAGCAATTTATGGCTCTCGAGCACAGCATCGCTTGGTGCTTCTCTCAGTGTCTTAAGGTGATTCTTAGATAATCTCATTTTTTATAAACTCCCTTCTATCGTGCAGGCAGCGAAGGCCGCTATGCCCTCTCCTCTGCCCGTAAACCCGAGTCCCTCTTCCGTGGTCGCTTTGATGTTGACCGCAGTCTCAGGTATCTCGAGTGTATCTGCAATGTTCTTTCTCATCTGTTCGTTATACGGTGCCAATTTGGGTTCTTCGGCAATTATCGTTATGTCTACATTGCCTACGCTCCATGCTCCGAGCATTTCTTTTACTTCTTTAAGAAGCTCGAGAGAATTGGCTCCCTTATATTTTTCGTCGGTATCAGGAAAGTGTTTCCCTATGTCTCCGAGTCCTGCCGCCCCGAGCATCGCGTCCATCAGTGCGTGCGTCGCAACATCCGCATCTGAATGACCGAGAAGCCCGAGCTTCGCGGGGATAGGGGTCCCGCAGAGTATCAGGTCTCTTCCCGGGACAAGTTTATGTACATCGTATCCGTTGCCGACTCTTACGCTCAAATTAAGATCCTCCGCCGTTGTTATTTTGGCATTGGTTCTGCTGCCCTCTACTATGCCGACTTCTATTCCTATGTGTTCGGCATACGAAGCATCATCCGTTCCTACAAATCCGTCCCTCTGTGCCTGCTCATGTGCAGACAGTATATCCGACAGTGCAAACACCTGAGGCGTCTGGACATTAAATACCAGCTCTCTCCGGACATTAGTACTCGTAATTATAGGATAAGAGTATTCATTTTTCAACGATTTATCGCTTGTATCTGAAATCATACGAACAGAGTCTACGGACGGCATGGCGACCGTTACGGCGCGGCATGTATCCATTGCTTCGACTGCCCTTTTGATAATGCCGATATCGACTCCCGGACGCGCTGCATCATGGATGAGAACCATGACTTTTTCCGGGGCAATCCCTCTTGCCTTTGCATCATCCGCGGCAACTCTAAGTCCTGCGAGCACCGAGTCATGTCTTTCCTCGCCTCCCCTTACGACGAGAATATCAGGTACCGATTCCATTTCTCTGGCCTCAAGCGTTACCCTGACGGATCCCATTATCTGGAGATAGGTCTTGTCCAGCGTACCGTCTCCCGGAGATACAACTATGACACTATCGACATACTCCGAGCCTGCAAACTTTCTGACTGCAATCTCGAGCACCGTGCCGTTGCCGTAAGGTAAAAGCTGTTTGGGGATATCCCCTCCGACGCGTCTGCCTTTCCCGGCTGCAACTATTATTGAATAGATTCTTTCGTATTTCCTGTTTTCCATAACTCTTTCATAATTGCGCGATATAAAATGGTCGACTCACAAACTCCGGTTAAATATTGTGTTCGACCATCTCGTCTGCTTCTTCCATTGTGTAGCCGCCCGCATATATCAGTTCGCTTTCCAATATCTGCTTGGCTGTGCTGAGGAGTTTCTTCTCCCCGGTTGACAGGGGTTTGGCTCTGTCCGTCCTGACAAGATTTCGAACTACCGCTGCCACTTCCAGGATGTCTCCCGTCTGTATACGTTCGGTGTTCTCGCGGTATCTTTTATTCCAATTCGGGTTCATGGGCTCGGTCTTTCCTTTGAGCACCTCAATCACTTCCTCGATTCGTCCGGGGTCTATTATGGCCCTGACGCCGAGTTTCTCGCAATTGTCCACGGGAACAGAAGCTTCCATACGGCAGTACGGAAGGTCCACATTATAATACATGCGAGTTTCACCCAGGAAATCCTTTTCTACGATTTCCTTGATAGTCCCCGCACCGTACATTGGATAAACAATCGGATCACCGACTTTGAACATGGGCGTTCTCCCCCTTATACATAGTTGATTATACAGTATTTTGCGCAAAAAATCAAACAATGAAAATTTGTTATTTTATCACTCATATATATCTATGTCAATACGGCAAATTCAAGTCACCTATGTGATATAATTGCTTACGATTATTTTTACGGAGGATTCGATGAAAAAGATACTAATTGTAGATGACGAAGACGGCATCCGCGAGGTCATAAAGGAATACGCAGAATTCAGCGGTTACGAGGCCGAAGAAGCCGCGGACGGCATGAGCGCCATAGGCATGGTCAAGCTCAATGATTACGATCTTATCATCATGGATATAATGATGCCTAAGCTCGACGGTTTCAGCGCAGTCAAAGAAATCCAAAAGATCAAAGACATCCCTGTCATCATGCTCTCTGCAAGAGGCGAGGAATATGACAAACTTTTCGGATTTGAACTCGGCATAGATGACTATGTAGTCAAACCTTTCAGCCCGAAAGAACTTATAGCCAGGGTCAACGCCGTGCTGAGTCGAAGTGGCGGCGGAGAGCGCTACAAACCTACCATCGAAAAATTCGAGGGACTTGAGGTTAATTTCGAAGCAAGATCCATAAGCGTGGACGGCAAAAGAGTGAATCTTACGCCTAAGGAATACGACTTGCTCTTTTACATGATACAGAACAGAAACATCGCTCTTTCAAGAGACAGGCTGCTTTCGGACATCTGGGGTTACGATTTCTTTGGTGACGACCGCACCATAGATACACATGTTAAGAATCTCCGAAACTGCCTCGGTCCTTACAGGAAATTCATAGTTACGCTCCGCGGAGTCGGCTATAAATTCGACTACGAGGAGGACAGCACCGAGTCTTAGGAAGAAACTCAATGGCAGTATACAAAGATGAAAAGACCAGACTCGATACCGCAAGCATCAAGACGACAACACTATTCTCGTTCGTCGTCTTTGCTTTATTTCTGCTTGCCGTTATCTGGGGACTCGCTCATTTTTTCATCGAGACCTATTACGAAAAAGCCAGGACTCAGGAAGTAATCAGTACGGCCAATGTGCTCGAGACGGAGTTCAGACAAAACCCCGATGGTTTCTCCCAATTTGCAATACAGACCGCAGGCACAAGCGGTATATATATACGACTGGATACTCCGGGAGAAAGCCTGGTATATGACGGAATACCGGCGGTTGAAGAGACCCCGACCATCACAGAGGATATACAGAGCATAGGAGCCAAGCTCGAGGCGGCAGGTCCGGGCAGTGTGACCGATGTAAAAATCGGTGCCACCCAGCTCGACTCCAGACTTCTGTACGCTTCTCACTTAAACAGAGCCGGAGACGTAAACACCCTGTATATCATAGCGCCTCTTCATCCGGATCCTGCGACATTCAGGATACTCAGGAACATGCTTTTCTACATTTCGTTCATTTTCCTGATTGTATCGACAGTGCTCGCATACATGCTCTCGCGCAGGATTACTCTCCCTATTGAGAACCTCACCAAGTCCGCGACGGAGCTCTCGCAGGGCAACTACAACGCCCATTTCGACGGCTCTGCATTCACCGAGACCAAGGAACTCGCCAAGGCTCTCAATAAAGCATCATACGAGATGGAAAAGACCGACTTCTATCAGAGGGAGATCCTCGCAAACGTATCGCACGATCTCAAGACCCCTCTTACCATGATCAGGTCCTACGCCGAGAAGATAATGGACATCTCAGGAGATGTCCCGGAGAAGAGAGATGCGGATCTTCACGTCATCATCTCCGAGACCGAGAGGCTCAACAGGCTGGTCGGAGACATGCTCTCCGTATCCAATCTTCAATCCAATAACCTCGAAATGCACATGGAGGCTTTCGACATAGTTGAGGCTGCAAGGGACGTATACGAGAGTTTCAACGTCCTGAGTTCATCACGCGGCTTTGAAGTGGAATTCCATCCTTGCCGTTCCTGCTACGTATACGGAGACAGGACGCGCATCATGCAGGTTATGACCAATTTCGCAGACAACGCCGTCAAATATTCGGGCGACGATAAATTCATAGATATCAAGCTCACAAGGAGCGGCAAGAAAGTAGCGTTCCACTGCATCGATCACGGTGTCGGCATACCGTCCGACGAGATCTCTCACGTGTGGGATAAGTACTACAGAACTTCCGCCAACCACGAGCGTGCCATCGAGGGCACAGGCCTCGGACTTGCCATAGTAAAAGGCATACTGAATCTCCACAATGCCAAATTCGGTGTTGATTCGAGCGAAGGCAAAGGCTCGGATTTCTGGTTCGAACTCGAGACGGTAAGGAAACCAAACAAAAAAGAAAGCAAAGAAAACAATGGCAAAGAAAGCTAAAACAGTGTTTATGTGCAGCGACTGCGGCAACGAATATCCGTCCTGGCAGGGACAGTGTTCTTATTGCGGCGCGTGGAACACTATAGTCGAGCATAAGATAAAGGAACTTGAGGAGTCGGCACTTGATACGAGACGCCGCACCGGAACCGGCGGTGGCCGTCCGGTCAAACTCGGTTCCGTGGGCACCGCCGATTATGCCCGTATAGATACGGGCATCGGAGAACTCAACAGAGTTCTCGGGGGCGGCGTCGTGCTCGGCTCCCTCGTTCTAATCAGCGGAGAACCGGGCATAGGTAAATCCACGATAATCGCCCAGACTGCAAACAACATAGCAAACACATACGGTCCCGTGCTCTACGTAAGCGGAGAGGAATCCGAAGAGCAGGTTAAGCTGAGAGCCGACCGCATTTGCGGCAGCATAAGCGATAATTTCCTGATCTACCCGGAGACTAACATAGAAAACATATTGGCAGAGTGCGATAATACCAAACCGTGCTTCCTCGTAGTCGACTCGATACAGACCATGTATTCATCCGAGGTCGACTCGGTCGCCGGCTCGCTCACCCAGATAAGAGCCTGCTCCGGACAGCTCATCAAATATGCCAAAGAAAACAACGTGCCTATATTCATAGTCGCACACGTGACCAAATCCGGAGAACTCGCCGGTCCTAAGACCATAGAGCACATGGTAGACTGCGTCTTATCCTTTGCGGGAGAGCGCGACAGAGACCTCAGGATACTCAGGTCATTTAAGAACAGATTCGGCACCACGGATGAGATAGGAGCATTTCGCATGAGTTCCGACGGCATGATCGAAGTCCCGGATCTATCCGGCAGCCTCATAGAGAATAACGAGAGCGAAGAAGGCTCAGTGGTATCTGCCGTATACGAAGGAAGCCGTCCGGTGTTCTTCGAAATCCAGGCGCTCGCCACGCGCGCCAATGTCGGATTTGCCAGAAGAACCGCCATAGGCATAAACCAAAACAGGCTCAGCCTCATACTCGCCGTGCTCGAGAAGAAAGCCGGCATCAGCCTGCTCGACTACGACGTATATGTAAACGTAGTCGGTGGCATGAATACAAACAGCACTGCTACAGACCTCGCTGTGGCACTTGCCATTTACAGTTCGTTCAAAGGCAGAGCCTCATCCAAACGCATTGTCGCCGTCGGAGAGGTCGGCCTGACAGGTCACCTTCGCTCCGTCGCAAATGCAGACAAAATAATACAGGAAGCCATCCGCCTCGGCTATGAGGCCGTCATACTTCCTGCCAAAAATGTACGTAAGTCTGACGCATCCGGAAATATTCAAATCCTGGGTGCCGACAGTATCTCCGATGCCATACGCGCATATCTGAAGTAGAAAGGAGCCGCTATGCTGATAATGCTGATTACCCTCATAGGGCTTCTGTTGTATAAGTTCAAGAGCATATTCACTACATGGTCCGACATGGACTACGTGAAGCATCTTGAAGATATGGGCGAATTCACTGACAGAGAAGGAAAAGAGAAGCGCTGATGCGCTTCTCTTTTAAACTCCTTTTTTATATCGTTTATTTATTACACGATGGTGTATTTCCCTTTGTAATAATTGAAGTAGTTTGTAAAGGTTTCGTTCTGTCTGTACTCGAGGCTCTTGTGATACTCGTGAGATCTGAACTCTTCCTTTTCTGACTCGAGCAGGTCGACCGCGACATTGCTGCAGTGATCCGCTATTCTCTCGTAGTCGGTAATAAGATCATTAAACACAAATCCGTTTTCGAGCGTGCATTTGCCCTTTCCTACCCTCTCGATGTGAGCAGCCTTGATCTCATCGCAGAGGTCGTCTATTACCTCCTCCAGCGGGTCAACCATCAAAGCTTTATCCGGATCGTTGTTCTTAAACGCATCTATGGTAACATAGGTTATATCCATAAGAGCGTTTTCGAGTACGCGCAGTCCTCTCTCCGCATCCTCACTGAATTTGATCTTTTTATCGCTTATCTCCTCGATAGCTTCTCCGACATTTCTCGCGTGGTCTGACATGCGCTCGAAATCCGAAAGCACTCTGAGGTACTTGTTTGCTTCGTTAACCTGGTCCGGAGCAGGCTGGTTCTGGGTTATCTTGTACAAATAACTCCCGAGTTTATCCTCATATCTGTCGATTACACCCTCGAGTTTAAATACTCTTTGGATCTCTTCTGCACTGTAATCACGCCTTGCAGCCACAGCGGCGTTTACGCTGTCGATGGTTTTGGATGCCATGGAGTCTATTACTGTTTTGCTCTGCGCAAGTGCCAGTGCAGGGTGCTCGAGGAATCTCGACTCCAGCCTGTCCATATCCGCTTTCTCTTCGAGTTCTGCCTCACTATCCGGGAACATTGTGCATACTATCTTTTCAAGTAAGCCTATAGCCGGCGTCAGTACGATGACGACAGCCAGTCTGTACAGCGTGTTGGTAAGTGCCACCAGCACCATAGTCATGGTCATATGCATAAAGCTGAAATGGAATACGGCATTGGCCGCATAGAATAGCGCACCAACCACAATGGCACCGAGCACGTCAATTATGAGATATACAAATGCCGTTCTTTTGCCATTTGTGCTCGCTCCGAGTGCACTGAGCATTACAGGAACCGAAGCACCGATTCCGATACCCATCAGGATAGGGAATGCCATGTCGAATTCAATCGCGCCTGTCATAGCCAGTGCCTGCAGGATGCCTACTGCAGCACTCGCACTTTGGATTACCGCTGTTATGATAAGACCGGCGATAACACCGAGTATAGGATTGGTGAAGCTCATCAGAAATCCTATGAACCTCTCGTCTTCCCTCAGCGGGGATATGGAGCCGGACATCATGCTCATGCCGTACATCAACACGGCAAATCCGAGCAGAATACCGCCTATGTTCTTTGCCGATTGTTTCTTGGCAAACATCCAAAGGATGATTCCTACGAGTGCGACTACACCCGACAACACCTCCGTGCTGAAATATGATGCGACGGAAGCTCCCGAGCCTCCTAGGCTACCCAGGGCAAGTATCCAACCCGTGATACTCGTACCGAGTATGGCGCCGAGCACTATACCTATGGCTTGTTTTACCTGCATCATGCCGGAGTTTACGAAACCTACTACCATAACAGACGTCGCAGACGACGACTGTATCGCGGCGGTAACTCCCGTTCCGAGCAGTATGCCTTTGATCGTATTGCCGGAGAGTTTATAGAGTATCATCTCCATTTTGCTTCCCGCTACTTTTTTAAGCGAGTCTCCCATCACCGACATTCCAAACAGGAATAACGCGACTCCTCCCAACAAAGATACTATGTTAGTTATATCCATTCATTATCCTTTTCTATATCTCCGGCGCATAAGCGCGACTGTCATGATTTGCAAAAAAAGACTTCTACCATGACAGGCAAAAGTCTTCAAAAACAATATCTCACATAAGGTCCGTCAAGTCAAGTTAAAACTGCGTGATGATACGCGTCAAGAGCCTATGCAGTTGCTCTTAGCTTCACGCTTTTCTTTCTTTGCAGCTTTTTTAGCCATCTTTATTCGATATTTCTCGTCCATTATATCGTTCCAATCACCCGCATCATCGTATTTGATGCGATCGAACCAATCGGTCTTTCTGCTGATAAAGAACACCGCTGTCGTAAAGCATATAGGTGTAAGTATATCGATGATAAGCTCGATGTTCGTGGTCGCAGTCGCAATCTTTGAATAGCCGAGTCCCTCCCCAAGGAAAACCAGCACATTGTTTACTATATGAAAAGCCGCCGGGATTTCGAGCCCGTGTCCGAACCACGCGCAAAGTGCATAGCCGACACCTACGGCAAATATACTGATTTGTCCTTTTAGGTCATACGGGTGCAGGGCCGCAAATCCCGCCGATGATAGTATTATCGCAATTATCGGAACTCTGAACCACGAGCCGAGGGTCTGGCAAATAAGTCCTCTGAATATATACTCCTCTGCCAGGCATTGAAGCGGGCACAGTAAGAAGAGCGCTATCAAAGCGGACTTGGTAAATTGATTGTTGTACGCACCCGGTTCCGAAATAATAAAATGTTGCAGATATAGGAAGCCGCCGCATATTACCAAGGCCAGCATAAAGCTCTTCAAAAATACCGTATGGCTCCATCCGCCTCTTGACGAAGTATATGACGAGAAACTCCTGTCCTGAACTATGCCTCTGGCCAGTGCGAGGGACGGTATCATCAAAGCCAGAGTTCCGAAGTTGATCAGCGACCCTGTCAGGTCGTACACGTTCATGTTGTCATAGCTGATGTTCCTGTATCTGTCCAGGTATCCCTGCAGGTCCCCTCCCGTTCGGATGAAATCATATGCACCTACCGCTATAGCGAGGAGGCAGGCAAAAATGATAAAGAAGACCATAAACAGCACCATCGTCAGTATAGGTTTAAACCACCTGTAGCTGTCGAACTGCCTTCCGTATGTTACATAATCGAATTCTTTATAATTATCTTCTTCTATAAAATCTCTGGACATAAAAACAACCTCAGTTAAATATTTCAACTAAAGATTAACAAAGAACGCCCTCGGTTTCAACTGAGAGCGTCCTTATTAAAAAGCCTCTGCATTTCTGCAGAGGCTCGTGGTTAAATCACTTCTCTTCTTGCGAAGCTTTGTACGCTGCGATTACCTTATCTGCGATATTGCTTGGCAGTTCAGCGTATCTTGCAAACTCTACAGTGAAGCTTCCTCTTGCCTGTGTCATCGATCTCAGAGCGATGGCATAGTCGAAGAGTTCTGCCTGAGGTGCCTCAGCGTGGAGCACCTGTCCGCCGTGGATAGGATCCATACCGAGTACGATACCTCTTCTGTTAGGCAGGTCACCCATTACAGCTCCTACGTATGTCTCAGGAACCGTGATGTCGAGTTTCATGATAGGCTCGAGCAGGCAAGGCTTAGCCTCTACGATACCCTTCTTGAATGCGAGCGAAGCTGCGATCTTGAAGGATACTTCGTTGGAGTCTACTTCGTGATATGAACCGTCGTAGAGAACGGCTTTGATGTTCTGTACTTTGCAGCCTGCGAGAGGTCCCTTGTCCATGCACTCGAGGAGTCCCTTTTCAACTGCCGGTACGTAGTTCTTAGGTACCGATCCGCCGAAGAGCTCTTCGCTGAACTCGAGTCCTTCTTCCTGTGACGGGCTGAATCTGATATGTACATCTCCGTACTGTCCTGCACCGCCGGACTGCTTTTTGTGTTTACCCTGTACGTCGGAGTTGCCCTTGATAGTCTCTCTGTAAGCGATTTTCTGAGGAACAACATTTACGCTTACGCCGTATCTGTCTTTGAGCTTGGCCTGGATGATTCCGAGCTGGATATCTCCCTGACCTCCGAGAAGAGTCTGATGTGTCTCTGCATTTCTCTCGAGTACGAATGTAGGATCTTCTTCCATAAGTCTGGAGAGTCCCTGTGCCATTTTCTCGTCTTCGTTCTTGTCTGCTGCTTCTACAGCTACGAAGTAGCATGGGTTAGGGAATACTGCAGGGTTTACAGTTACCTGTTTAGCCTTGCTGCAGAGTGTGTCACCTGTCTTGGTGTTCTGGAGTTTACCGAGAGCTACGAGGTCGCCCGCGTTAACTGTATCGGTGTTCTCCTGGCTCTTACCTCTTACGAAGAAGAGCGAACCGAGTTTCTCGGACTTCTCTGAACGTGGGTTGTATACGTCAGCACCGGACTTGAGTGTTCCGGATACTACCTTTGCGTATGAGATCTTTCCGAGGAACGGATCTGCAAGTGTCTTGAATACGTAGAGTACGAGGTCGCCTGCAGGATCGCATTTGATTTCGATATCCTCGCCCTTGTCGTTCTTGGCAGGTGTTACGAATGTATCCGGCTTAGGTACGTATTTGCAGAGTGCGTCGAGAGCCTCATCAACTCCGTCGCCTTTCATGCTGCTCATAGAGAGTATAGGCATGATGTCTCCGTTGTGGATACCCATAGCGAGTCCGTGGGCAAACTCCTCATCTGTGAAGGCTTCGCCCTCGAAGAACTTCTCCATCAGTGCTTCGTCTGCACCGGCTACTGCCTCGTCGAGTGCGTCTTTGTCGTCGAGTGTAACGCAGGATGCTCCGAACATATCCTTAATGGATGCGATTACTTCGTCTACGTTTACGTTGTCCTTGTCTGTCTTGCTGAGCATGAAGAATGTCGGGGAATTGAATTCCTTGACGAGCTCCCATGCCTTCTCGGTACCTACCTGGATTCCGGATGAAGCGTCAACCATGATGATGGCTGTTGCGCCTGTCGAAAGAGCTGCTCTTGGCTCTCCTGCGAAATCGAAGAATCCCGGAGTGTCGATGAAGTTCAGCTTAGTTCCCTTGTACTCTACAGGTACGAGAGTCTGGTTGATGGTGTATCCTTTTTCGATCTCCATCTTTTCGTAGTCGGATACGGTGTTGCCGTCTTCGACTTTACCGAGCCTGCTGACTACTTTTGTGTTGAGAAGTGCGGCCTCGAGGAAAGTGGTTTTTCCTACGCCGCCGTGTCCAAGCAGGACGATGTTGCGGATCTTGTCGCTTGAATATCCTTTCATGTGTTCCTCCCTAGTTGTATGTGCTTTTAATAAATACCGTTGTTTAGAATTCTGCGTTGCCAGGTGTTCTCGGGAACATCTGAACGTCTCTTATGTTGCTCATGCCCGTCAGGTACATGAGTATGCGGTCGAATCCGAGGCCGTAGCCTGAGTGGAATACTCCGCCGTATCTTCTGAGGTCGAGGTACCAGTCGTATTCGTCCATGTCGAGTCCCATCTCTTCGATTCTCTGTACGAGTACGTCGTATCTCTCTTCTCTCTGGCTGCCTCCGATGATCTCTCCGACTCCCGGTACGAGCATGTCCATGGCAGCTACTGTCTTGCCGTCGTCATTGACTCTCATGTAGAACGCTTTGACATCCTTAGGATAGTTGATGACGAACATCGGCTTTTTGAAGACTTCCTCTGTGAGATATCTCTCGTGCTCCGTCTGAAGCTCGAGTCCCCACTCTACCGGATACTCGAATTTTTTGCCGGATTTCTGAAGGATTTCCACAGCCTCCGTGTATGTGATGCGGACGAACTCGGAGTCTACGATGTGCTGGAGTCTCTCGAGCAGGCCTTTATCCACGAAGCTGTTGAAGAACTGCATCTCTTCAGGGCAGTGCTCCATAACGTAGCTGATGATGTATTTGATCATCTCCTCGGCTATGTCCATGTTGCCGTTGATGTCGCAAAACGCCATCTCAGGCTCCATCATCCAGAACTCGGATGCGTGACGTGCGGTGTTGGAGTTCTCTGCTCTGAATGTAGGTCCGAAAGTGTAGATGTTTCGGAAGGCCAGAGCCATGATCTCTCCTTCGAGCTGTCCGGATACTGTCAGACTTGTCTGTTTGCCGAAGAAGTCCTTGCTGTAGTCAATCTTTCCGTCTTCGGTGCGTGGGAGATTGTCGAGGTCAAGTGTTGTAACCTGGAACATCTCTCCTGCGCCTTCGCAGTCGCTGCCTGTGATCTCAGGTGAGTGAACGTAGATGAAGTTCTTATCCTGGAAGAATTTGTGTATGGCGTAGGCTGCGACGCTCCTTACTCTGAATACTGCAGAGAAGGTGTTGCTGCGAGGTCTGAGGTGTGCTATCTCTCTGAGGAATTCCATGCTGTGGCGTTTCTTCTGGAGAGGATAGTCAGGGTCTGAATCCGCTTCGAGCGTAATCTCAGTTGCCTTGATCTCAAACGGCTGCTTTGCATCAGGTGTGAGTTCGAGAACTCCCTTTACCTTGATGCCTGCGGAAAGTCTGAATTTAGATACTTCCTGGAAGTTGGAGAGCTTATCCGCTTCGTAGACTACCTGCACCGGTGTGAAGAAGGATCCGTCATTCAGTGAGATGAATCCGAACTGATTCGATGCTCTGTTTCCTCTCACCCAGCCGTATACTTCGATTTCCTTTCCGGCATAGTCGTCTGTGTTTCTGAATAAGTCTCTGATTTGTATGTCTTTCATGCTTAAATTTCCTTGAAAAATTGTCGGGCCGGCATATAGTGCCAGCCCGAAAAGTATATCATATTGATACGTTCTATGTCATCAAATTTCTGCATTATCTGCTTCTTTTGCGACGATAGACAGCGCCCGTGGTAACAGCCGCAGCGGATAGGATGAACATCATCATCCAAGGCATCAGTTTCGCCTCATCACCGGTGTCCGCACCTTTGACATCATCGTCGTCAGGAGACACGTCAGTGCCGCCCTCATTCTTAGGCTTATCGCCATCGGTTTTGATCTCCGGTTTTACGGTAACCGTAT